>CAJTMZ010000027.1:0-985 GCA_910577445.1 uncultured Lachnospiraceae bacterium
TTTTGTATAAAATAATCTGTTATTCAACCTTCACTTCCAGATAACCCTGAAGCTTGCTCAAATCGTATTCCGTAATGATTCCAAGATTAGGGTCATAGAATTTTCCGTCATAATATACCAGATAGTGGCAGTAAAGTCCCATTTTTTCCATCAGGATACAGCACTTGGGAAGAGTCGCGTCCCGGCCTTCCGTATACATGATAATATCGCTGTGGTCAATGCCGTAGTAGTTGAGGGCGGAAATCACGCGGCCCATGGTACCCTGCCATTCCCGGCAGTCCATAACGCTCATAACCTCTGCAATCGTAACGTTTGCCAGCATGGCGACACAGGTCTGACCGCAGATACCGTCTTCCGGCTGAATAATAATATCAATGCCGTCAATTTTGCGGATAGGGTTGTCAAAGCTGTAGGGGCTGTTCCGGTTCATCTGAATCAGGCTTCCGGTTACGTGAAGCAGAAGCTTGTGCTCTTTCTCAATGTCAACATGGGAAACGTCCGCTTCCTCCAAATGGATTTTGTAATTGCCTTTTTTGCCCTTTTCCTCCGGTATAAGCTCACATTCTATAATTTTGTTGTCGAGAACCAGCTCGGCGTCGATTACGTCGCGCTGTTTGCAGACCTCCCATACATTAAAGGGAATGCGGATGGTAAAAAGGTCATCCGTTTTTTCGATTTTACCATTAAAAAAATACCTCATGTAAATAACCTCCTATGCAGCAATACATTTATTATTACTTCTATATTGTTTCACAAATAAAAGATAACAGATTTTTCTGAAATTGAAAACAATTTTTTTGACAAAAGAGAAAGAAGTATCAAAAAAAATACAGCTTGATAAAAAAGTAACAAATTTCGCAAAAATTGACTAAAAAATTATACAATATATTGCGAAAAAATTTAATTTAGTACTTGCAAAATAAATAGCAATCATGTATAATACCAAAAGTGATTGAAATTGGGCTATCGCCAAACGGTAAGGCAA
>CAJTMZ010000027.1:1043-18776 GCA_910577445.1 uncultured Lachnospiraceae bacterium
GAATGTGACCCGGCAGGTTTAGGCTGCCGGGTTTTTTATGCTTGGAAATGCGGTGTTTATGTGGGTTTCATGGAAATGCTGTCTTGAGGTCTGGAATTTTCCCTTTTGAGAAGAAAAAGCGCTTTTACTGAAAAATTCTGGATTTTAAGAAGTTTTTCTGATGGATAGGTCAAAAGCCCGCAAAATAAAGCTGTCAGAGGAAGCAATAGAGATTTTACAGAGGATAGAGGCATTTTATAGAGCAAATATTAACGAAAATACGTTGATAGTAAGAACCCGGACAGGAAAGCCTAATACTGCCACAAATTTGGAACACAGGATGGCGACTATCTTTAAAAATGCTGGTCTGACTGGTTTGAAAGGGGGATTACATATATTCCGGAGAACCTTTGCGACCAGAATGTATGAAAATGGAGCCAGGGTAAAGGAGATAGCGGCCTATATCGGTGACTTGGAATCTACGACAGAGCGTTACTCCTAAAGCGACATATTATCCGAATGGTTGGAAAGAGTAGGCAGGGAGAGTTATTTTAATTGTATTTCGGCTTAAAACTGTATATAATGAAAGAAAAGCAGGATAATGAAGAAATATGGAAATGGCATGGAGAATAATAAAATTTAAGTAAAGATGATTAATAGGAGTGAGAAGCGAGGTGAAATGAATGGATAGTGTAAAGGTTACATTACAGGATAATATTTTACCATATTTGCAAGTAATAAATGATGGCGATGACCTTGCCGATAAGGCGAATTTTTCAATAGTTATCGGACTATTTGCTGCTAAAATGATAACCTTGGAAAAGGCAGCAGAGCTTGCTGGAAAAAGTATATGGAATTTTATTGATACTTTAAAAGAACATCAGATTCCCTGGGGAGAATATACGGAAGAGGATATGCAGATGGATGCTCTTGCATTAAAGAAACTTGCGGGGGGCATGTATGGCTAAAATGAGAGTGATTTGTAATACCAGCCCGATTATTGGACTTTTAACCATCAACCGTTTGGAATTGCTTGAGAAGCTTTTTGATGAGATTTACATTCCGGAAGCGGTATACAGGGAATTATGTATAAACGCAGAAAAATATAGCCATGAAGTTGAGCAGATTCGTAAAAAAGTGGAATCAGGCATTTTTGTGGTATATCAGGTCAAAAATGCAGATGTGGTAAAAAAACTGTATGGCAGATTGCATTATGGGGAATTAGAAGTTATTGTTGGAGCTAAAGAATTAGATATTCCGCTTGCAATTATTGATGAAACAAATGCAAGAAAGATGGCTTCTGAATTTCTGGTGGATACATTAGGAATTTTAGGGATAGTAACTCAGGCTAAGAGAAAGGGTCTGGTAAAAGAAGTGAAATCGGAATTAGATGTATTGCGAAAATCTGGATACCGGATTTCAGATAAGCTATACTATAGTGTATTAGAGCAAAATGGGGAACTAAACAAAGGTGAAGGCTGTGGAAATAATGGACTGTAAAAGCCGGAAAAGAGTGATAGGTCAATTATTGTATTTATGCAATATCCGGATAAATGTGGAAAGCAATTGAATTGCTTTCCTTTTTTTATTGGCGGATAATCAGAGCAGAAGGAGGTAAAGGATAATGGAGCAAAAATCAAATGCTTTTCTGGAACAGGAAAGGATAGGCACCCTGATGAGGAAGTTTACGGTGCCGTGTATTATTTCGCTTCTGGTAGCAGCTTTGTACAATATTGTTGACCAGGTTTTTATTGCAAATGCGTCTTATCTGGGTTCCTATGGAAATGCGGCAAATAATGCAGTGTTCCCACTTACGGTGGTGGCACTGGCTATGGCGGTGATGATTGGAGACGGGTGCTGTGCTTTTGTCAGTATAAGTCTGGGAGCGGGAAAAGAGGATGACTCTCACAGAAGCATAGGCTGTTCTATCATTTTATGCATTCTAATAAGCCTTTTGCTGACTGCTGTGTACTGTATTTTTCAGGACAGGATTTTAATCATGTTCGGCGGCGGGGTAAACGCGGAAACCTTTGCCAACGCGAAAGAGTATTTTACCTGGATTACTGCGGGAATCCCCTTTTACATGTTCGGGCAGATGATGAATCCGGTTATCCGTTCCGATGGCAGTCCCAAATTTGCAATGGCTTCCATTATGGCGGGAGCGGTTTTTAATATCATTTTTGACCCGATTTGCATTTTTGTGCTGAAATGGGGAATGATGGGGGCGGCTGTTGCAACGATAGCGGGGCAGATTCTGACGGCTCTTCTTGCGTTCTGGTATTTATTTCATATGAAAGCGGTGAAGCTGAAGAAGGAGAGCTTTGGTATTTTCAGAGGGCTGATGAAAAAATTTCTTCCTATGGGAATTACCAGCTTCCTTTCGCAGATTTCGGTGGTGGCTTCTATGGCGGCAGTTAACAACATGATTGTGAAATACGGCGCGGCGGATGAAATTTTCAGGCAGGCGGAATACGCGCAGATTCCCATGGCGGTGGTGGGCATTGTTATGAAGTTTTTCCAGATAGTCATATCCGTGTCGGTGGGGCTTGCGGCGGGCTGTATTCCGATTGTGGGGTATAATATCGGAGCAAAGCGGACGGACAGGGCGCTGGAATTGTTTAAAAAGCTGCTTATGGCGGAATTTGCAGTGGGATTGGCGGCGCTTTTGGTTGTGGAGCTTTTGCCGGGGCAGCTTATAAGTATCTTCGGGGCGGCAAACGAGAGCACTTATTACAGGGGATTTGCGGTAAAGGCATTTCGTACATATCTGTGTCTGATGCCTCTTGCAACAATCAATAAGGGAACTTTTATATATCTACAGTCAATGGGAAAGGCGGTGCAGTCCTCTGTCCTGTCCATGATAAGGGAAATTGTGTTTGGCGTGGGATGGGCTGTTCTGCTTCCGATATTCTGGGGGCTGAATGGGGTGCTGTATTCCATGCCGTTGTCTGATTTGCTCACATTTATAATAGCGGCTGTTTTAATCGTAAAAATTTTCAGAGAATTAAAAGGGAGGTAAAGGGTATGAGAGTAGATGCAAATATGTATTGGATTCCGGAGAAACTGTTTACAGACGAAAGCATGAGGGAAGAATTTTTAAGATGTGTTCCCGCAGAATACGGCGTGATTGCCAGATGCGGGCAGATAGACGGTACGGACAAAAAGCAGATTGTTATTGAGGAGCCTGCGGGTTGCCAAAATCTGAATTATGTGCAGGGAGAGTACGAAGCGGAGCAGCAGCTTGCGGATATGGACAGAGCGGAGGTAGATAAGGCGGTGTTAAAAATTCCCTGCGCTCATGCCTGGCTTTCCCTTGAAATGTGCAGGAAATTTAACGAGGGTATGGCAGAGCATGTAAAAAAGGGAAACGGACGTTTTGCGGCGTTGGCGGCAGTTCCGCCTCACGGCGGGAGAGAAGCAGTCTACGAACTGGAACGTTGCGTGAAGGAGCTGGGAATGACAGGAGTGCAGCTTTCATCCCATTACGGTAACAAGTATCTTGATGACGAGCTTTTTCGCCCTTTCCTGAGAAAAGTAAACGAACTGAAGCTGCCGGTATACGTGCATCATTCTCCGATACCGGTAGATTATAGTACAATATGTGATTATAATAATCTCAGAAGGTCCTATGGCAGGTGTATGGACCAGACTATTGCCATAGGGAGGGAAGTGTTCAGCGGAATGTTTGATGAACTTTCTGATTTAAAGTTCATTCATTCCATGCTGGGCGGCGCGTTTTTTTCCTATATGAATTCCATGTTCCGCAAAAAGCCGGCCGGGCAAAAGGATACGGTGAACCGTTTCGATACGGATACGGACCGTTTCTGCGGGCAGCTACATGAAAACATTTACTATGAAATGTCTCATGCACAGCCCTGGGGCAAGGAACTTCTGGAATGCGCAGTGAAAATCCTGGGGGCGGACAGCATTATCTTCGGCTCATCCTATCCGGTAAGACAGGAATGGCTTGTGGAGGGACCGGCTTTTGTGGAGAGGCTTGACCTTGGGACGGAAGAAAAGGCAATGATGCTTGGTGGGAACGCACAGAGAATTTATGGTCTGTGAAGCGCCGCCTTTGTGAAAGGCGGAGAAAGGTCAAAAGAGGCACAGGAATGGAACTGAATTATATCCGGCACTTTGTGGTACTTGCGGAAACGGGAAATTATCTGGAGGCGGCGGACATTTTGTTTATGGCGCAGTCCTCCCTGTCAAGACATATCAAAAGCATAGAGGAGGATTTGGGCGCTCCGTTGTTTGACCGCACGACAAGAAAGGTGGAGCTGAATGATTTCGGGAAAGCTTTTCTGCCTTATGCGAAAAAGATGGTGGAACTACAGGATGAGTACAGCAAAGCTTTGCAGGGTTGTCTTAACGGGATGGCCTCTACACTTACCGTGGCATCTATTCCAGCCATGACAAATTATAATATTACCGACGTTCTGGCAGGCTTTCAGGAAGCGAACCCGGGATACCGGCTTAATATTATAGAAGCCGATTCCATGCAGATTTTTCAGATGCTGGAGGAGAAAAAGTGCGAGTGCGGATTTGTGAGAGATGCAGAAAGGCTGTCAAAGGAGATAAGGCAGGTGGAGTTCACCTCGGACCATCTGGTTGCTGTGCTGGCCTTAGACCACCCGCTTGCCGGGGCGGACTTTGTCACGCTGGAAATGCTGGCAGGGGAGAAGTTCCTGTTTTTGAATAAAAATACGACTATGTACTCCATCTGCTACAATGCCTGCCGGAAGGCAGGATTTGAGCCGGATGTGGCTTTCACCGGGCTCCGGGGGGGAAATCTGACAGACCTTGCGGCAAGAGGGATGGGGGTGGCTCTTTTGACAAAAAAACCAATTGAGCATCTGGCAGGAGGCCGGGTGGTTCTGGTGGATGTGGTGCCTACGGTGGCCACATCCATCAGCCTTGTCTATTCGGCAAAGAGCAAGCTGCCTGATGCGCTTAAAAAATTTATAACGTACGTGCAGAATTACCCAAAACAGTAAATTTATGCATAATGTGCAAGAATAGCCCGTGAAGTCGGATTGCTTGTTAAAAATGTTCAAAGTAAAATGGTTATATCAAAAGAAATGTACAAATTGACGAAGCGAAAGACGGAAGGGAGTAATCACTATGAAAAAAAGAACACTTGCAATTGTTCTGGCAGTGAGCATGATGGCATCAGTACTGTTTACAGGCTGCGGAGCGGAAGCAGAAACCGGAGCGGGGCAGGCCGGAACGGACGAGATGCAGAGCGAACAGGGCGAAGCGCAGAGTATTCAGAGCGGAGAAGCGGAAGGTGAAGGAACTCTGGGGGAAGCAGATACCGAGACGGCGGCTGCAGGAGGAAAGGCGGACTCCGTGACGGTGGGGATTATGGCTGACCCGGAAAATATGGGGCCCTGGTCTGGAATGTCAATGGGCCGTATTGCGGTTTTATTTACCACCTATGAGTATATGATTACCCGTGAAAACGGCGTAGCATACGGCGTTTTGGCAAAGAACTGGGAGCAGTCCGACCCACAGACTTATAAGGTGGAGATTTACGATTATATCCATGATGCAAAGGGAAATCCCCTGACAGCAAATGATATTGTATTCAGCTTTGAATCCGCAATCGCCACAAAGAATTACGGCAAGCTTTCCGTAATAGACAGCGTAACGGCGGTTGACGACTACAATGTGGAATTTAAGTTTAACAAGGCTCTGGAAATCGGCGAGTTTGAAAATGTCATGCTGGAATGTGCTATTGTTACCCAGGCGGCTTATGAAGCCTCTCCGGACCAGATGGCGACCACGCCGGTAGGCACTTCTGCATATCTTGTGGAAAGCTATGTGCCGGGCTCTGAAATCATTATGAAAGACACAGGAAATTACTGGCAGACGGACGAGTCTCTTGTGCATGGAACCAGCGTACATAACGTGGGAGAAATTAAGTTTTCTGTAATCACGGAAGCTTCTCAGCATACGGTAGCCCTCCAGACAGGAGCTGTTGATATTTCTAATGGCGTACCGGATACGGATATCTCCAAATTCGGTGAGGGAGGCGAGTTTTCGGAGGGCAATGCGGTGGGCATTGTGCTGGATAACCTGACCTATGATGTTGAGTACAATATGTCTGACAGTTCTGTTTTTAAGGATGATGAGAATTTAAGGCTTGCCCTTGCCTATGCCATCGGCAAGGAGGGCGTAAACGTGGGCGCGTTTAACGGAAACGGCAAGGCAGTAAAGGATTTTGCAAACGCAACTTATCCAGATTATAACCCGGAGTGGGATAACGAAGATTACTACGATTATGACGTGGATAAGGCGAAAGAGTATCTGGAACAGTCAAACTACGATGGAAGTACGCTCAGACTGGAATATATCAACTCCGGCATGTCGGAAATGATTGCCCAGCTGCTTCAGGCTTACTGGGGGCAGATTGGCGTTACGGTGGAACTGATTGGCTACGACCAGATGATGGGGCAGCAGGAGCAGTATAATAAAGAAGGTTTTGATATTCTGGTAAAAACCACGGGGAGTACGGACTACATTGTCAATCAGTGGAAGCTGTGTTGGGACGCCAGGGATTACAGAGAAATCACCGGAGGAACCGCAAATTTTGTGGTGGACGAAAAGTTAGACGAACTGATGCAGGCGGCTCTGAGCACGGAAACTTACGGAGCGGAAAGCATTGAAGCGTTCCACGATTATCTGGTGGAGAAATGCTACGGATACGGCGTGGTGCAGGGGCCTGTGAATATCGTCCATTCCGACAAAATTGTAAATGTGGCTTTGGATATCAGAAAGCAGATTCTTCCGGGGGCGTGTTCCTACGCACAGTAATAATATAAACGGAAGTGTGAAGGCAGCCTGACAAGCTGCCTTCTTAAGTAACAGGAGGAAATTTCTATGTGGAAGTATGTAATTAAAAGATTATTGTGGATGATTCCTGTGCTGTTGGGAATTGCCATTGTTATATTTACAATCATGTACTTTTGTCCCGGAGACCCGGCCGCGGCAATTTTGGGTAATTCGGCAACGCCGGCGGCAATTGAGGCAAAGCGGGTTGAGATGGGACTTGACAGACCCTATATCGTA
This sequence comes from uncultured Lachnospiraceae bacterium, assembly GCA_910577445.1. Taxonomy (GTDB): domain Bacteria; phylum Bacillota; class Clostridia; order Lachnospirales; family Lachnospiraceae; genus Suilimivivens. The sequence continues at coordinate 8,097 of CAJTMZ010000027.1, forward strand.
AGGCTGCTGGATTATTTAAAGCAGGTGTTTCTGCATTTTGACCTTGGCGCCTCTTATTTTCAGAACCAGTCCGTGATGTCGGGGATTTTGTACAGGCTGCCCTATACGATTACCATTGCGGTGATTTGTATGCTGCTCCAGATTCTGATTGGAACACCTCTTGGAATTACGGCTGCAGTACATCAAAATGGGTTTGCGGACAGGATTTGCATGGTGATTGCCCTTGCGGGCGTATCAATTCCGGGATTCTGGCTTGCCATGATGCTGGTGCTGTTCTTTGCGGTCAGGCTTGGCTGGCTGCCGCCTTATGGCGTGGGGGGAATCCAGTATTTTATCCTTCCCTGTATTGCGAATGCCTTTGCGGGAATTGCCTCCCAAGCGAGACAGACCCGTTCGAGCATGTTGGAAGTGATTCGCTCGGATTATATTGTAACGGCCCGCGCGAAAGGGCTTTCTGAGAGGGAAATTCTGTATAAGCATGCATTGCCCAATGCGCTGATTCCCATCATTACGGTAGTGGGAAACGGTATGGGAATGATGCTCGGGGGAACGGTGGTTATCGAGTCTGTATTTTCCATTCCGGGAATAGGAATGTACACCACCTCGGCAATTAATAACCGGGACTATCCAGTGGTCATGGGGGGAGTTCTGTTCCTTGGTGCGTTGTTCAGCCTGATTATGCTGCTGGTGGATGTGATTTATGCTTATGTGGACCCAAGAATTAAAGCCCAGTATGAAGGGCAGCAGAAATCCTGGGGAAGGAGGAAAGCAAATGGTTAATGGTATGGCGGTTGCAAAAGATGCAACCATTGAAAGAAAAAAGAAGGAAAGTCAATTCAGCCTGGTGATGAAGCGGCTTGCAAAAAACAGGCTGGCAATGGCGGGCCTTTGCATTACGTTGCTGCTGTTTCTCCTGGCGTTGCTCTCCCCTCTGATTATGCCTTATGCCTATGACGAGTTAAATATGGCCGACCGGTTTGCCGTACCTTCCCTGAAGCATCTGTGCGGGGCCGATGAAATGGGGAGGGATATTTTCAGTCGCCTGCTTTACGGGGCGAGATGGTCTCTGGCGCTTGGCTTTCTGGCAACCATTATTTCCACGGTAATTGGCATGGTAATTGGCTCTGTGGTGGGTTATTTTGGCGGAACCGTTGATACGGTGGTTATGCGTTTCATTGATATACTGCAGGCGATACCCGGAATCCTCCTTGCCATAGCAATCTCCGCATGTCTCGGGAGCGGTTTTATGAATACGATAATCGCCCTTTCCATCGGAGGGATTCCCATGACAGTGCGGCTTCTTCGGGGTTCCATTATGGGAGTGCGGAAAATGGAATATCTGGAAGCGGCACAGACCATTAACTGCTCTGTGCCGAGGCTGATAGTCAGACATATACTACCGAACAGTATTTCCCCTATTATTGTCTCTGTAACGATGGGAATCGGAAATACCATCCTGATGGCGGCGTCCTTAAGCTACATCGGTCTGGGCGTGCAGCCGCCGACGCCGGAGTGGGGGGCCATGCTCTCTGCGGGCAGAACCTATATGAGAGATTATCCACATATGGTGCTGTTCCCGGGGATTGCAATTGCACTGGTAGTGCTTTCCTTAAACATGTTGGGAGACGGGCTGCGGGACGCTATGGACCCGAAGCTGAAGAAGTAAAAACAGCAAAACTGGATATAGAGAGGATAAATAAGATGGGTAAAAGCAAAGCGCATTTTATTGAAATAAAAAATTTGAAGGTTCATTATACGTCCGAGGGCAGGAAAATCCATGCGGTAAACGATGTATCCTTTTCGCTGAAAAAGGGGGAAACTCTCGGGCTGGTAGGAGAAACCGGAGCGGGAAAGACAACCATTGCAAAGTCGATTCTGCGGATTCTCCCCGAGCCGCCCGCACAGGTGGAGGGTGGCGAGATTTTTCTTGAGGGAGAGGATTTGCTGAAAATGTCAAACGATGAGATGCGGAAAATCCGGGGCAGAAAAATCGCTATGATTTTTCAGGACCCGATGACAGCTTTAAATCCGGTGATGAGAATCGGAAAGCAGATTGCCGAGGGAATTGTGCTCCATGAAAAGATATCTGCAAAAGAAGCGGAGGAAAAGGCAAAGAAGATGCTGGAGATGGTGGGTATTCCCGCATCCCGGTACCGTGATTATCCGCATCAGTTTTCCGGCGGGATGAAGCAGAGGGTGGTGATTGCCATGGCATTATCCTGCAGTCCCGACCTTTTGCTGGCGGACGAGCCGACCACGGCTCTTGACGTAACTATTCAGGCGCAGGTGCTGGATATTATTAAGAATCTTCAAAAGGAATTTGAGACCTCCATGATTATGATTACCCACGATTTGGGCATCGTGGCCGAAGTGTGCGACAATGTAGCCGTTATTTATGCGGGGCAGGTGGTGGAGTACGGAAGCAGAGAAGAAATTTTTGATAATCCTGTGCACCCTTATACGATTGGGCTGTTTGGTTCCCTTCCAGATATCAATTCTGATGTGGAGCGTCTTTCGCCCATTATGGGGATGCCGCCGGATGCGTCTAATCTGCCAAAAGGCTGCGCTTTTTCTCCCAGATGTCCATATGCTGACGAGCAGTGTAAAAACGCGCCGGCAGAGCTTAAACCGCTTGGAGGAACGCATACCTGCCGCTGTATCCATGAGCGCAGGGCGGAGAAGCTAAATGCGCAGGGCGTGGAGAACCTTCACTGAGGGAAAGGAGAAAATGATGTCGGAAACATTAATGGAAGTAAAACATTTGAAAAAATATTTTAATACACCAAAGGGAATGCTTCACGCGGTGGATGATGTGACGTTTTCAATCGGAAAAGGGAAGACTATGGGAGTGGTAGGAGAGTCCGGCTGCGGCAAATCCACCCTTGGGCGTACCTTGATTCACTTATATGAGAGCACCGGGGGGGAGATTTTATTTAACGGAGAAGATATTACACATGTGACAAAACCTAAGATGCGCCGGCTGCGAGAGGAAATGCAGATTATTTTTCAGGACCCTTTTTCCTCCTTAAACCCCAGAATGACGGTGGAAGAGACTGTCCGGGAACCGCTCGAATTGTGCGGGAGGTATAAGAAAGGACAGATTCAGGAGGAAGCGGAGCGGATAATGGAGCTGGTAGGTATTGACGAGAGGCTTCGGCATGCCTACCCACATGAGCTGGACGGTGGCCGGCGGCAGCGTGTGGGAATCGGGCGTGCACTGGCGTTAAACCCGGCTTTTGTGGTCTGCGACGAACCGGTCTCCGCTCTGGATGTTTCCATTCAGGCCCAGGTGCTGAATCTGCTGCAGGATTTACAGGAAAAATCAGGTGTTACATATATGTTTGTGACTCACGACCTGTCGGTGGTAAAGCATATATCCGACAACATCTGTGTGATGTATCTGGGGCAGCTTGTGGAAACCGCCGCATCAAAGGAGCTCTTTGAAAATCCGCTGCATCCCTACACAAAAGCGCTTTTGTCCGCCATTCCGTCCGTGGATATCCACAGGAAAAAAGAGAGAATTATTTTACAGGGGGAAATTGTATCGCCCGTTGAGCCGAAGCCAGGCTGCAGATTTGCGGCAAGATGCCCGTACGCTTCGGATAAGTGCCGGGAGGCGCAAAAGCTTCGGGAGATTTCAAAAGGTCATTTTGTATCCTGCTGTAAGATGGAAGAAGTGGTGTGATAAGAAAGGGGATGGGCTATGAAAGCAGGTGCGGGAAAATCCGAAATTGTACTGGCAGATGGATATCTGGAAATAGAAAACTTTACGGTAATCCACAGAGAGCTGAATGTCCGCGCGGTGGCGCTGGAGGATGAAAAGAAAAAAAACTTTGTTTTTCTGTCCTTCGAAGTAACTTCCCTTCCCGGGGAAGAAACTGCACCCATAAGAAAAAAGATTGCGGAGAAGCTTGGCATTGCGGAAGCATGCGTCTGGGTGTGTGTTACTCACACGTTTTCCGCCCCTCATTTATTGCCGGACTCAGTTTTGCAGGATGAGGATAAGATAAGGCGGAAAGAAGTTTACCGGAAGGCGTTGATGAAAGCGGCGATGGAAGCTGCGGAGACGGCATGGGCTTCCATGGAACCGGCAGCCGTCAGATTTGGAATCGGTTTTAGCGATGTCAACAAAAACCGGGATGTGGAGCTTCAGGATGGCTGGTGGGTGGGGGAGAGCGGGCTTGGCCTGTCCGACCACACAGTATCCGTAATTTGCTTAGAACGCAGGGACAGGACGCCTCTGGCGGTTTTGTTCCATTATCATGTACAGTCTTCAGTGCTTGACGGCTCCGAGCTGAGCGCGGGAGGAAAAGCCGTCACACCGGATTTGGCGGGAGTGGCAAGCGACTACATAGAAAAGGCTTATAAAGAAAATAATACAGTTGGTATGTTCCTCTTAGGCACGGCGGGAGACCAGTGTCCGGCAGAAAAAACAGTGAACGAAACTTTTGTACAGGGGCAGCGGGTGCGCCGGGACCTTCAGGAGGAGGGATTTGGCATATGTGAAAGACTGGGAGCGAGGCTTGGCGAGGTGGTTTGCAGCGTGGTGGAAAAGCTGAAGCGCGGAGACGCCGGACCGGAACCGGAGGGCGGCAGAGAAATAGTTTATGGAAAAAGGAGTTTTTGTGTGCCGGGAAAAGAGATGGAAAGGGATTTAAAAAAGCTTTGCCCGGTAAAGAAAATGGAATATGTTCCGGCGGGGGAAAGAGAGATGGAAGTGGAAGCCGTCCGCATAGGAGAAATTGCGCTTGTGGGTGTGAGGCCCGAGCTGAATTGCATAAGCGGGCTTGCCGTCAGCAACGTTTCCCCTTTTCAGAATACGCTTGTCTGCACCATGGTAAACGGCGCCGCCAAATATATGGCGGACAGAAAATCCTATGACAGGTTTACGTATGAGGCCATGAATTCGCCTTTCGGAAAAGGAGCGGCAGAGATTGTGGTGCAGCAGTCTGAAGAGCTTCTTGAGAGCTTAAAGATGGCATAAGAAAAAAACGGAGGAATAAATGAAAAAAAGTGACGAAAAAAACAGCGTACCAAAGGACAGAACGTCTGACCAAATGGCAGAAGCATTCGGACAGTTTGAATTTGAGATAAAGGGCAGCGGAAAAAAGCTGAGATACAATCTTTTCTGCCCGGAATTGCTGGAGGAAGGAAAAGAATATCCGTTGGTATTGTTTATGCATGATGCCGGCTCCTGCTCGGAGAATATTTTATCGCCTCTGACACAGGGGGAGGGCGCGATGGTGTGGGCATCAAGGCAGTTTCAGCAGCGTCATCTGTGCTTTGTCCTTGCACCGCTTTACCCGGATAAGGCAGCAAACGACGAGTTTGAAGTCACATGGGAGGCTGACGCGACAGTAGAGCTGGTTCGGCGGTTGGTTTTGGATTATCCCATTGACGAAAAGAGGATTTACGGTACAGGACAGTCCATGGGCTGTATGATGCTCTGTGAGCTGATGCTTCGAAACCCGGGCTTTTTTGCCGGATGCTTTCTGGTGGCGGGACAGTGGAATCCGGCTTCCATGGGCGGTGTGAAAAACGAAAATATCTGGATTCTGGTGTCTGAAATGGATGAGAAGGCATTCCCCATTATGGGAGCCTGTATGGAGCAGGTGGAAAAAGCGGGCGGCAGAGTGACAAAGGGAGTTTTGAATGCCAAAGATTCTCTGGAGAAGCAGAATGATGCAATCAGGAAGATTGCCGGGTCGGGAGAGCATATTTTCTTTACTTGGTATGAGGGTGACAGCGTGCTGCCCGGCGGTGAACGCCCTTTTCCGGGGGCATATCACGTAAACACCTGGGCGCACGCTTACAGACCGGAGGCAATACGGGACTGGCTTTTTGCCCAGAGCAGATACCGTATTGATTTTTCCGGAAAGCATAATGTGCTTTTGGAGGATGAGGAGGGGAACAGGCTTCCCATGGACGTGCCGTATTACCGGGCGGAAGTAATTGCGCCGGGAACATGGCAGATTGCCAGTGACGGAGATTATTTTTACCTTTTGGAAGGGGAGGAGGAGGCGCTGGTCATTGACGGGGGCTACGGCTGCGGCAATACGAGAGCGTTCTGCCAGAGCCTGACGGATAAACCGGTAAGGCGAATTGCCAATACTCACGACCATTTTGACCACACGGCGAACAACTGCTATTTTGACAGTGCTTATATGTCGGAGGAGACAAAACCCCTTGCCACGATTCCTTTTCCGAGCTTTGAGGGAATTGATTTCCCGTCGGATTATCCGGTTGTGGTGATTGACGAGGGCTATGTGTTTGATTTGGGCGGAAGGAAAGTGGAAACCATAAAGTTTCCCGACCATGCCGCGGGCAGCCTTATGTTTCTGGACAAAAGGGAAGGAATCCTGTTCTGCGGCGACGAACTTTGTATGCCCTTTGGAAAGGCTCTCAGCGGAAGTGTGGAGCATGTTTACCGGATGCTGGGAAAGCTGGAAGCGCGGCTGGGGGAAATCAGGGTGCTCTATGGCGGCCCCGGGAGAGGGGAGCGGGATATCATTGTCCGGCTGCGGGAAAACATGAAGTATATTCTGGACGGACATGAAGGAGGGCCTGTGAAAAACCATGAGGAAAAGTCGGACGCCAAAGGAGAAGGTTTGCAAAAGGAGCTTTCCGCCGAAGAGCCTGTAGTGTATGCAAGGCGGATGCCCCATGACCCCGACAGGCATCAGGATAATCCGGCGGATATTCCTTTTATGCGGGAGATGGAGTATGCGGGGATTAAGGTGATTTATGATGTGAGGAAGGTGCGGGAGGCAATCTGAAGTTCCTCGAAGAAAAGCCGGAGGAGCGGAGATATAAAAAATATTTTCGGCTGCGCAGTGGACGCGGACAGAAGACTGATGCAAAGAAAAGCTAAAAAGACGGAGAAAATTTGCGGCTGAGAAGGAGAAGAAAAAATGGCGGAAAGTATTCATGTAACAAACAAAACAATGGAATTGCAGGATAACAGAAACGACTGGTTTTTTGATGAAAAAAACGGATGCTGGCGTCTGGAGGATATTTTATACACGGAAAAAGCATCGGCGCCTGAATTCCAGAGGCTGAGTATTTATGTGCCGGCGGAATATATGAAGGAAAAAGGTGAAATAGTCAGCGAAGGAAAACACGGGAAGTACACGGCCGTCACAGCGCCGGTGATTTTCCAGAATAATTCCGCAGGCTATATGCAGATGCAGCATATAGGGCTGGGAAATCCCAGATGCCGGGCCAGGCAGTATCTGGAAAGAGGATTTGTATTTGTGACCTGCGGGAACAGGGGAAGCCAATCCAGGGATGAAAAGGGAAACTGGTGCGGAAAGTCCCCGGCCAATCTGGTGGACTTAAAGACAGCCATAAGATTCCTGCGCCACAACAGAACCAGTATTCCCGGCAATCCGGACAGGATGATTTCCGTAGGCACAAGCGCAGGCGGCGCTATGTCGTCTCTGTTGGGACTTACAGGAAACCATGATGACTTTTTGCCATATCTGAAAGATAACGGGGCTTTTATGGACGAGAGAGACGATGTGTATGCCGCTCAGATTTACTGTCCGATTGTGGACCTTGAGCATGCGGATTTGGCTTATGAGTGGATGTTTTCTGCGGATAAGGAAAACGAGGATTCCCATGCGGGACCGGCAGGTGTGATGACTCCTTTTGAGGAAGCGCTCTCCAAAAAGCTTCGGGAGAGATATATCCGTTATTTTAATGGACTCGGACTGGTTGTGCCGGAAAAACATGCGCGGACAGAGAAAGAAGCGGCGGAGCCGGATACTGCTTTGAGGCCGGGAACACCGCTCAGAATTGGGGAGGACGGAAGAAGCGGAAGCGCATATGAGTATTTGATGGCCCTTTTAAATGAATCGGCAACGTTTTATTTAAACAGACTGAAAGCCGGAGTGTTGGAGGAAAGGTACTCGGCGGAGGACTACCTGTCAGGAAATTATGAGCATCAGGTGATGGCTCCGGGAGGAGAAGGGGGAGAGGGCGAGCCGCCTATGATAACCGTTCCGGGAAAGGATAAAAGGAAGTGGCTGTCATGGGATGGAGAGAGAGCCCGGATAACAGGGCTGGATGAATACATTTTAAATTATCGCCGGAGAATGAAGCCATGCACTTCCTTTGACACGCTGGGGATGGACAGTGGGGAAAACAGAGTATTTGGCAGTGCGGAGATACCATATATGCATTTTAATCCTGAGATTGCGGAAGCAATTGGAGAACTCCTGCGGGAATATGCAGGGAAAGATTCTGAGAAGATTTCTGAGGAATGCGGGAAATATTATGAAGCCTATAAGGCAGCCGCATGGGATAAGGAGCTGGCAAAAAGAGTTTATCTTTTCAACCCGCTGAATTATATTAATAAGGAAGCAAAGAACGATGCCGGCAAAGCAAAGTACTTTCGGATTCGAGTGGGGGCGTTTGATGCGGATACTTCTCTGACCATAAGTATGACGCTGGCGCTGAAGCTGGCGGAAGCGGGAAATGATGTGGATTATGCTCTGGTGTGGGATAAGCCCCACTGCGACGCTGATTATCCGGGAGAAGTGTGCGGCTGGATAGAGGAAATCTGCAGATAACTGTGGGGACGGTTAAAGATGCGGTATAAAGCTTGACGGCATAAATTTAGGATAATATAAAGTTAGCTTTATATTATCCTACTAACGGAGGATGAGACCTTAATCTGACATCGCTTTCCCGCCTAAGGAATTAAGATATTCACTGGGAGTCATCCCGGTGAATTTTTTAAATACCTGGCTGAAATAACGGGGATTATTGCGAAAGCCTACCTGCTGTGCAATATCCTGGATATTGTTGTTATGATAGATACTCATCATTTTTTTTGCCAGTTCTATGCGCTGATAATTCAGATAGTAAGAAAAGTGTACGCCTTCCTCCAACTGGAACTGCTTGCTTAAATAGCCGACGCTTATAAAAAACTGATTTTCAGCCAGCCATTTAAGGGAAAGTGTTTCGGAATCCAGATGCGAATTAACATATTCTTTAACTCGTGGTATTAAAGTCGCTTTCTGGGAGCTGTTTTTTGAGTTGGCAGCAGGCAGCTGCCTTAAGAGCAGACTGGCGGCAATGCTGCGTACTTCATCGACAGAGGCGCTCCGAAACAGATATTGCAGTGTCAGGAAATCAAAATCTTTGCCGATGAGGGACGAGCAGGAGAAAAAAAGCCGGATGCACTGAAGAATAGAACTCTCCACATCCATAGCAGAATCAAAAGTATCATTCAGAAATTGCGTAATTTCATATTCGGTAGAAATTTTTTTTATTTCTTCTGTTTTTATTTCAGAGGTAAACAGGGAAGCGCTGCCGACCGGTTCGGGCTTTTGCGTCCCGTTAATTATCCAGATGGTGTGGTAGCGTGAAACTTTACGGATAATTTCCCGGAAAGCGGAAGTACTGTTATTAAAGGCAAGAAACTGGCATTCAAGTTCTGTTTGCTGCTTAGGATATTGCCTGGAACAGACAAACTGTCTGAGTATCTCCTGTATACTAAGAGAGGAAGCGGTATATAAAAAGACAAAACTGTTGGTAACATAGAAAGCAGGCCATAAGACAGGAATAGAATGTCTTTTTTGCAATAAACAAAATTCGGCCTGAAACATAGTAAAAAATTCCGGTTCCAGATAAGTACAGATACAGCAGGAAACGTTGCTTTCCGGAAATCCCAGCAGATTAATATAGTTTTTCACGGCCTTGTCCGTTAATGAAGGAGAATTACAGGCATCAAAAAGAAAGCTTTTTATGAGGGGGAGTTTTAAGCTGTCAATCAACTGCCGCTCATGGGAAAGGCGGGCAAGCTCTCTGGAATTTAATTCCGACACTGCTTTTTCCAGAACGGCAATCAGGTCTTCTTTCCGTACAGGCTTTAGATTATAATATTTTACGCCAAATTTCATGGCGGTTTGGGCAAAAGAAAAGTCATCGTATCCGGATAAGATGACAAAGTTTATGTCTACATCCAGCTTTTTGGCTTTTTCTATCAATTCCAATCCGCTTAAAACAGGCATTTTTATATCAGTGATTACAATATCCGGATAGTCATCACAAATTTTATTAAAGGCGTCCATGCCGTTGCGGGCGGTTCCTATCAGTTCGCAGCCCAGTGTATTCCATGGAATAATCTTAGAAAGGGTTTCCAATACAATCGGTTCGTCGTCTACAAGCAGTACTCTGTACATATCTATAAATTCCTTTCCTGTATATTGTGGTCCCGGCTTTCGGGGATGACAAAATAGACTACGGCATAGTTTTTGTTATTGTAAAATTTCAGGCGGCATTCCGGCCCGTAAATGAGCTGGAGGCGTTCATTAATATTTTTTAATCCGATTCCATGGATTGCCAGAGCATCATTTGTGGAAGAACGGGAATCAAGCAGCTTTTGCTCCATATCATCGTCAAATCGGGAACCGGTATTGGATACTGAAATACAGGCGCCTTCTTTTTCCTGACGTACAGATAAAATAATGTCACAGGTTTCTCCGGTATCTTCTATTCCGTGTTTTAAGGCGTTTTCCACAAGAGGTTGAATGGAGAGCTTGGGAATCATAATATCCATGCATCCGTTGTCGCAAAGGCTGGTAAAATGAACCTGGTTCTGGAAGCGTATCCGCTGTATATGGATATAGCTGTTCAGATAGTCTAATTCCCGATGTAAGGGTATGGTAGGGG
>CAJTMZ010000027.1:18793-38195 GCA_910577445.1 uncultured Lachnospiraceae bacterium
TCGGAAATAGAAGCGCGGAAAAGGCCGGCAAGGGCATGCGACATGTCGGCAATATCCGGTACTTTGTGGACCTCCGCCATCAGATAGATAGTATCCAGAACATTATAGAGAAAATGGGGATTTATTTGCTGTTCCAGATTTTTGATGGTGGCATCTTTCAGCAGAATCTGCTGCAGGTAATTATCATGGACAAGCTTTTTGTAATTTATTACCATCTGGTCAAAATGTCTGTGCAGCTCGCCAATTTCATCTTTTCTCAACGAATAGTTATATGGAACCGGTATTATTTCCATAGAGCCGGATTCGAAGTGGCTCATTTTTATTTCCAGATTGCGAAAGTGAGAGGTAATGTGCCCTATAACGGCATACTCTGCAATAATAACAATTAAGGCGGTCAGAATTAATGTAAATAATGAAATGTTGATGGCTGTGCGCAGGTGGGAAAAAAGTTCGTCATAGTCGGAAAAGTGGATATACTTCCAATTCGTATAGGGAAGTTTTCCGGAAGTAACAAAAAAGGCAGTATCACGTAAACGGATAATTTCATAACCGGGAACAGGCTGAACATTAATTTTTTCCATGTTTTCGGGAAAAGGAGAGGGAAAATATATCCGGTCGTTATCCGTCACTAATATCAGGGATGATGGGTCGGACTTTCCGGTGGAATTAAGAATAATTCTTTCCATATCCACTTCAATAAAGAGTGTTGCAAGCTTGTTTAGTTTGAGATACGCTTTCTGGCGTATCTGCCTTGCGCAGACGGCGGAATTTAAATAGGAACTGCCGCCCTGCCATACGAGGCGGCCGTCCGCCTGGTCGGAGAGCTCTTCGAGTGATTGAAACGCCATACTTCCAAAATCTTGGGAAGAGTATCCCATTCTGATTAAAGAACCGTCTGACAATAGCAGGACAATAGAGACAATATTTGAATTTGAATTATAATAAGAATAGAGACTGTCGTAAAGCAGACGTTTATTTCGCGCGCGCTCCTCTGTATTCGTACTTTCTGAATAAATCGTAAGAGATTCCTGTATCAGGGGATTTTCTACTAAATAATAGGTGATATTCTCCACGTCTTTAAGGCCTGTCTCAAGGTTGGAAACCAGATAATCCATAATGAGAGAGGTCTTATTATACAGTTCCTGATTGTATTTTTCCGTGATAAAGTTTATGATTCCTATTCCGGTTAAACCGGTCAGCGTTATGGCAATCGTAAATATGAAAGCGAACTTCTGCGCAAGTTTTAAATTATTAAAGTAGTATTTAATGAAGGCCATTAATCAATCCTTTTTATATTGTATAATTCCCGCAAATTTTTCGAATATGTTATTTTATCTAATAATGCCTTTCTCTTTTCTGTTTGTAAAGTCAAAAAAAGGAAGAAAAGCGTTTAAAAATCCATACAATTTTGCGGATAATGAAAAAAGGCGTGAAAAAGCCGTTTTTTAAACACTGAAGATTGATTATTTGGATTTTCATTTATGACGGAACCACTATAATTAGCATATAACTCAAACTCCTGTGTGCCAGGGAGAGAAAGGAGCTGATATGAGTGTAAGAGTTGGCTTGGCCGGTTGCGGCGATATTGTAAAGCGATATTATCTTCCGGTTCTTTTGCAAATGGCAAAGGAGGGAAAGATACATCTGGCAGCCTGCTGTGATGTTGTTTCCGAAAAAGCGGAAGAAGCATCAGCTATAGGATTTGAAAAGGTATATACGGATGGTATTGCGATGATGAGGGAAGTAAGGCCGGACTGTGTTCTTATGGCGCTGCCTGTTGAAGAGACAGCGAAACAGGCTATAAAGGCGGCGCCTCTTGGGATTCCCATGATGCTGGAAAAACCGCCGGCACTAACAAAGATGAAAGCATTAGAGCTTTCCGGCGAACTCCAAAAATATGGCATTCTTCATCAGATTGCATTTAACCGGCACTTCATACCAACGGTTGTATCGTTAAAAGAAAAATTGAAAAAGGAAAGGGTTCGGAATATTCAAATACAGATGTGCCGGGTAAATCGTGTGGAAAAAACTTTTTATACCACGGCAGTGCATGCGGTTGACTTGTTGAGATACCTGGCTGATGCGGAATATACGCAGGTAAACTGCAGCTATCAGGATTTACCGGAATATGGGGGCCATGTAAGCAACTTTTATCTGAACTGTTCTTTTTCCAATGGGCTGACGGGCCAGATTACGATTTTGGTGGATGGAGGAATTGTAAACGAAAGAATTATGGTTTCCTGCAGGGGAATTACGTATTATGCCTCTTTGCCGGTGTGGGAATGCAGCGACAGCCCCGGAGGGATTCTGGCATACCAGAATGATTGTCTGATGCTTAAGGAAAAGGGACCGGCGATAGGAGACCCGCTGAGGAATGCGGTTGCAAGCGGCTTTTATGGAGAAATTGAAAATTTTATCAGGGCCGTGGAAGCGAAAGCACAGCCGCCGGAAAACATGGAATATTCTCTGCCGCTGATAGAAATCTCAGAAAAATTACATAATAGGGAAAGGGAGTATAACAGATGCTGACAAGACAGGAAATACAGGAAAAATTGCAGGCAGTTATTGATAAACTGATTCATCTTGGCGGGGCTGATTATGAGATGGATAAGAAGACGGATACAAAGTCACAGTACCTGGGGCTGGTAGCGAGAGACTTTGGATTTGAAGAATGGGACTGGCCGCAGGGAATCGGGCTTTATGGATTATATAAAGTGGAGGGGCTATATGGAGACGACAGATATCAGGACTTCTTTAAGGAGTGGTACGGGAAGAATTTCAGCCAGGGACTGCCCTCACGGAATGTAAACACAACAGCCCCCTTTTTGACATTGTCATTTCTGGCGGGGGAATGGGGAGACAAAAGATATCAGGAGGAATGCAGAAAAAGAGCGGAATGGGTGATGGAGCTGCTGCCTAAGACAAAAGAAAACGGATTTCAGCATGTGACAAGCGCTATTGGCGACAGACAGGCGGTAAGACTGAATGATGGCGAGCTGTGGATTGATACGTTGGTAATGACAGTTCTTTTTCTGAATCAGATGGGACAAAGCGAGTGCCGCAGCGATTACAGGGAGGAGGCTTTGCACCAGTTTCTCCTTCATATCAAATATCTCTATCATAAAGAGAGCGGTTTATTTTTTCATGGCTGGAGCTTTCTGCGAAACGACAACTTTGGGGGAGTATTCTGGTGCAGAGGTAATTCATGGTTTACCTTTGGTGTACTGGAATATATAGAGCAATGCGGTGCATCAATGCAGGCCGGTATCAGAAAATATCTTGTTGAAGTGTTTCTGGCACAGATAAAGGCGCTTTTAGATTGGCAGGACGACTCGGGACTATGGCATACGGTTTTGAATGAAAGCGACAGTTACCTGGAGGTATCGGGAAGTGCGGCCATAGCAGCCGGCATATACAAAGGAATACATATGGGTATACTGCCGGAAGAATACAGAAAATTTGCAGACAGAGCAGTGGAAGCAATCTGCGAAAATATTGCGGAGGATGGTACCGTACTGAATGTATCTGCCGGGACAGCGATTGGCATGGATTCGGATTACTATAAAAATGTGATGATTAAGCCCATGGCATACGGGCAGTCACTGGTTATCATGGCCCTGAGCGAGGCTTTGAGGCAGTACACAGAATATGGAAAGGAGAAAGTTTTATGAAGAAAAAATGGATTGCACTTGTAATGGCGTCAGTAATGGTAATGACATTCGCAGGATGCGGCAGCAGCGGGAAAGGAGCAGGCGAAGAAAATGCGGTACAGTCAACAGGACAATTACCGCCGGAGGAGAAAGAAGAATCGGAATCACCTGACGATGAACCGGCAGAGGAAATAACGCTTCGGGTAAGCTGGTGGGGGAGCCAGTCCAGACATGATTTGACGCAGCAGGCATTGGAGCTTTATATGAAAAATAATCCTCATGTAAAGATTGAAGCGGAATTTACCGACTGGTCAGGATATTGGGACAAGTTGGCCACGCAGGCGGCCGGAGGGGAATTGCCGGATATAATTCAGATGGATTATTCCTACCTCAGCCAATACGCGTCCAGTAAGCAGCTGGCAGATTTAAACGGTTATCTGGAATCCGGCGTAATAGAACGGGCTGAAATCAGTGACAGCATTATTGAAAGCGGGACAGTGGACGGAAGCTGCTATGCAATATCCCTGGGGAGTACGGCGCCGATGGTACTGTATGATAAAGCGACAGTTGAGGCAGCAGGGGTTGAGATTCCCCTTCACCCGACGATGCAGGAGTACTACGACATTTGCCAGGAAATTTATGATAAAACAAAAATTCCGGCCTATTATGAGAGCGGAATGACTACCATCCAATACAATGCCAGGGCAATGGGAAGAAATATTTTTACCGACCTTGCCGACGGAAAGGATGAGGCGGCAAAAAAACACTTTGAATGGGTAGAAAAGTTTGCAACTGCTCCCTTTTGTATTCCGGCGGATATATTATCGGAAAAAAATCCTCAGGTGGTTGACTCTATGCCAATCAATGACTTATCAACATGGAATGTATTTTCTTTTTCCAATGCGTTTTTGAGTATTTATAATGCGTGCGGCGGGGAAAGAGAGCTTGGGGCATTTATGTATCCGATGGATGAGGAGGCCGGAGAGGAGCCAATGTACCTGAAACCGGCTATGTTCTTTACAATTACGGAAAATTCCCAATATAAGGATGAGGCGGCAACGTTTATAAACTGGTTTGTAAACAGTGAAGAAGCAAACGAAATTTTAAAAGGCGAGAGAGGCGTGCCGGCAAACAGTAAGGTTGCTGAGAAAGTGAAAGGTCTTGTGAGCGATACTGAAAAGATTGCCTATGATTATGTGGCGGAGGTCAACAAGATAGCCACGCCTGTAGATGCGCCCAATCCTGCCGGATACAGTGAGGTAGAGGCAAAGCTGACCGCATTGGTTGAGGACATCCGGTACGGAAATAAGACCGGCGAGGAAGCAGTGGCGGAATTTGTGCCTGAAGCCTCAAACATTCTGAAAGAAGCTGAGTAATAATAGTGTGTGCATCCGGGATAGCTGCCTGTGCGGTTATCCGGATGCGTAGAAGCAGGAGGATAGATATGGCACACAGAAAAAGGAGAGAAAAAATTACCGGATATCTGTTTATATCACCGTTTATTATAGGATTTGTGTGTTTTATCAGTATTCCGATGTTATTATCCTTATTTTTTTCTTTTACCAGATACGATATTTTAAGCCCGCCTGAATTTATTGGGCTGGGAAATTACATTACGATGTTTACGGAAGATAAACTGTTTTGGAAAACTTTCGGCGTAACCATGTTTTACGTGCTGTTTTCGGTTCCGCTTCGATTGTTGATGGCATTAATTGTTGCGCTCTTGCTGGTACGTCCGGGACGCTTATCCGCATTTTACAGAACCGTATTTTATCTGCCGTCTATTATTGGCTCCAGTGTGGCGGTGGCAATATTATGGAAAAGAATGTTTGCCAGCAATGGAATGATAAATGCTCTTTTAGGGGAAATGGGTATTGAGAGTAATATAGCGTGGCTGGGACGGTCCCAAACGGCAATCTGGACTTTGATAATACTGTCAGTCTGGCAATTCGGTTCTTCCATGCTTATTTTTCTGGCCGGATTAAAGCAGATTCCGCAATATTTGTATGAAGCAGCTATTGTGGATGGAGTCGGATGGTTTACCAAATTTTTTAAAATTACCCTTCCCATGCTGACACCTACCATCTTTTTTAATCTGATAAACCAGATGATAAACGGATTTATGGCTTTTACACAGAGCTTTATTATAACGGAAGGGAAACCTCAGAACAGCACTTTGTTTTATGTAGTATATATGTACCAAAATTCGTTCAAATTTAATAAGCTGGGATACGGATGCGCAATGGCGTGGTTTATGGTTCTGATAGTAGGTGGTCTGACAGCGCTTATTTTTCTGACGCAGAGAAAATGGGTATATTACGAAACGGAATGAAGGGAGAGTGAACATGAGAAAGAAAAAAATGGGTTCCGCAGCCATATATCATATATTTGTGTTTGCTTTTGCCGTAATAATGATATATCCGGTTTTGTGGATGGTATCCGGCTCGTTTAAAAGTTCCAATGATATATTAAATTCTGCGCAGAGGCTTTTGCCGGAAGCCTTTTCCATGCAGAATTACATAACAGGGTGGAAAGGCTTTGCCGGCTATGATTTTGGCAATTTCTTTAAAAATTCATTGTTTATTTCCACTGCAGCGACTTTGGGAGCGGTGCTGTCGTCGGCAGTTGTGGGCTATGGGTTTGCAAGATGTGATTTTCCTTTTAAGAAATTCTGGTTCGGCTGCATGCTATTGTCTATGATGCTTCCGTTTCAGGTGATTATGATACCTCAGTATATATTGTTTAATGAGCTGGGATGGATTGGGACTTATCTGCCGCTTATCGTGCCACAGTTCTGTGCACAGGGATTTTTTGTATTCCTTAATGTACAGTTTATCAAAGGAATACCGGTGGAACTGGACGAGGCGGCAAAGATAGACGGCGCCGGGACAATGCGGGTATTTGGAAGTATTATCCTGCCCCTGGTAAAGTCTTCTGTTGTGACGGGAGCGATATTTTCTTTTATGTGGAGGTGGGATGACTTTCTGGCGGCTTTGCTGTATCTGAATAAGCCGGCAAGATATCCGGTGAGTCTGGCATTAAAGCTTTTTTCCGACCCCACATCAGGTTCTGACTGGGGCGCAATGTTCGCTATGGCAACATGTTCCCTGATGCCGATATTTGTTATTTTTCTGACAATGCAGAAATATCTTGTGGAGGGGATTGCCTCTACCGGCATAAAAGGGTAGAGAAAAGGGGTAATATTATGGGAGAACAAATGAAAGCGCTGGTGCAGTATGCGCCTTATGATAATCGTTATGAAACTGTTGATATTCCTGAGATTGGCGATGAGGAGCTGCTTCTCAAAGTAAAGGGATGCGGAATATGTGCCGGTGATATAAAAGCATATCATGGCGGAATCCGCATATGGGGAACGACGGAAAAGGACAGGTATATTGAAGCGCCTGTAATCGGCGGGCACGAATTTTACGGAGAAATCGTCCGTATAGGTAAGGCGGCTGCCGGCTGGAATATTGGAGATATTGTCTGTGCGGAACAGATTGTACCCTGCGGAAGTTGCAGCTTTTGCAGGGAGGGAAAATACTGGATGTGTGAGGAATCAGCGGTTTATGGTTTTAAGCAGCATGCATCCGGTGGTTTTGCAGAATATATGAAGCTTCATAAAAATTCTATTATCCACAAAATCCCGGAGGGTTTTTCTGGGGAGCAGTCAGTCTTAATTGAGCCGATAGCCTGTGGAATGCATGCAGTGGATATAGCGGAAATACGCCATGAGGATGTGGTGGTGGTGGCAGGCCTTGGAGCCATTGGACTCGCAATTGTCAACATGGTGAAACTGCGTTTGCCCAAATTGGTTATTGGATTGGATGTGAAATCGTTTCGGTTGGAAAAAGGACGGGAATTTGGAGCAGACGCTGTACTGAATCCGGTGAAGGAGGACGCGATAGAAGGCATCTTGCGGCTTACCGGGGGCAAAGGATGCGATGTCTATATTGAAGCGTCGGGAAGTGAGGCCAGTGTAAAGCAGGGGCTTGGAGTATTAAAAAATCATGGACGCTATGTGCAGATGGGTGTGTTTGCGCAACAGGTAGGGGCAGATTGGAATATTATCGGGGACGGGAAAGAACTCAGTATAAGAGGTTCCCATCTTTCAGCAAAAACTTTTCAGGCGGTTATTGGTGGAATAAAGGCCGGCCTGATAAAAACAGAGGGGCTTGTCAGCCATCAATTTGCATTAAAAGACTGGAGACAGGCATTTGAAGCAGCGGAAATGGATGAAAAGGCGCTTAAGGTAATGCTTGTGCCATAAAGGACAGACAGCCGTCTGGTAGAGATGATGCAGGAGTAGTCAGATGAAAAAAACAGTAATTGTCGGTTATGGAAATATGGGGAGCCGGTATGCTTCCCATATTTATAACGGTAAGATAAAAGATATGTCGCTTTATGGCATTGTATGCAGAAACCCGGAAAAACAGCGGGAAATCATAAATAATATGCCGGAGGTAAAAGTTTTTCCAGGAGAAGAAATCATGCTTAGCGAGAGGGATAATTTTGACGCGCTGATTATAACCACTCCTCACAAGGAACATATAAAAACTGTAAAAAGAGCGCAGCGGGCAGGACTTCATATATTGTGTGAAAAGCCTTTGGGAATAACAGCACAGGAATGCAGTGCAGTTCTGGCGGGAAATGCAGAGGCAAAAATGGTAGAAGCCGTACTTTTTAACTGGCGTACAAAAGAGATTTACAGACAGCTCCACGCGTATCTGGAGGGCAGAAACCTGGGACGGCTCCACCAGGTAGTCTGGGTGGCGAATTTCTGGTATCGTCCGGAATTTTATCACCATGCTTCGAAATGGCGGAGCAGTTGGAGCGGAGAGGGCGGCGGCCTTTTAATCAACCAATGCCAGCATTTACTGGATATGTGGAACTGGCTGTTTGGGCAGCCGTGTGAAGTCTTTGCCAGTTTAGGGTATGGAGAATATAATCATATTTCGGTAGATGACAAAATATCGCTTTTTCTCAGGCACGAAAATGGTATGTGGGGGAATCTGATTTCATCCAGCGGGGATTCTCCGGGAGCCTGCCATTTGGAAATACACGGGGAATGGGGGAAAATAGTGGTTGAAGATAATCGCTGCTTGAGGATATATAAAAATACGGCCTCTACGGAATCCATTTCAAAGATATCCAGAGAAATAAATCCGGTAATCCCGTTTGCGGAAGAAAACAGAGAAGTAAATCAGAAAGAAGATGAATATGTGGCTGCTCTGCAGAACTTTGCAGATGCCATGGAACTGAGAAGCGCGCCTTTGGCTGCTTTTTCGGACGGACAAAGGGCGCTAGAGATTGCAAATTCAGCATACCTGTCAAGCTGGAAGAGCACAGCAATACCTGTTCCCTGCGATGAGGAGGAATATTGCAGAGAATTGAAAAAGAGAGCAGAGGCAGAAGAAAGATAGCGGAAATGAAGAGTGATTTGTAATTTTATAGATACGGCGTTATAATAAAGACAGTCCGTAAGGGGGAAGTAGCAGATGTAAAAAGAGGCAGAAGCGGGGTATTGTATGAGAGCAACACACAGAGTAAAGGACTCTGCAGAAAATCCGGTCGGATATATTGTAGACGGGAAATTTTATACAGATGAATATCTGAAGACTAATATACAGTATGTGGAGAACCTTTCTTTAGAGGGGAATACAGTACGTTATGCGAGTGCGGAGCTTGAGGAAATTTCCTACAAAGCTGCCGTGGCCGAGAAAGAATATCACAAGATAGTAAGCGAAAATCCGTTTGTCAGAGATATACAGGAGGATTTGGAAGAATGGCGGCAGGATGCTTCCCATAAAGTGCTGCAGTTGGAGGGTTCCCGACAGATTGGAAAAACGACAGAACTGTTAAAATTCGCTTATAAGAATTATGAATATATTATTTATGTGAATTTGGCCTATGACAAGTATGATTTTCTGGAGACGGTAAATAGCGGGGGCAGCCCTTTGGAATTTGAAAAATATTGTCTGAAAGCCGGATTACCCCATTTTGTAAATAATAGAAATACGGTATTACTTATAGATGAAATCCAGCTTAGTGAGAAAATATACAATTCCATACGAAGCCTCTACTCAGAGATTGACTGCGACATGATTGTAACGGGAAGTTATTTGGGGCAGACTCTTCAGGCGGGATATTTTTTACCGGCCGGGACAGTCAGCTATATTCATATGTTTCCGCTGAGTTTTTCCGAGTTTTGCCGGATATATGATAAAGAAGAGATATTAAAAAGTATGGATTTGTTTGGTGACGATAATGGCAGGGCATATGATGAAATTCTGCCTCTTTATCATGTCTACAGACAGATTGGCGGATATCCGGAGGTGGTCAGAAAGTACAGGGAAAAAGAAGATATCAATAGCTGTTATGATGTGATACAAAGCCTTGTGGAAACTTTCCAAAGAGAATCCGGCTATTATTTCCGGACTTCGAAAGAAGCTCTTCTTTTTAAGACCGTATTTACAGAAGCTATAAAAAGTATGTGCAGTGAAAAGAGAGGCAGTGGAAACAAACTGACAGAGAAAATAACAAATATCGCAAAGCAATCGCAGAAAATGCTTGTCAGCAGAGATGAAACTGCCAGTGCAATTACATGGCTGGTCTATTCGGGAATAATCGGGGAGTGCGGATTATATAATAACGGAGATATCAGGCAGTATATTCCGGCCAGAAGGCTGTACTATATGGATTGCGGGATAGCGGCTTATGTTGGAAGAGGAGCGGAGGTGGATGAAAGCAGTATAGAAGGTCTGCTTACCGAAACCTTTGTTTATACAGAGTTGTACAGATTGTATAAAAAGGTATATTCAAAGAAAGCAGTGAAAGGGGAGACGCCTTGTTTTTCTCTGTACAGTCAATATGAGCTGGACTTTGTTCTTGTAGATAAGGACAACACAGTTTATGGTGTGGAGGTAAAGACAGGGGACGGAAGTCCTGAATCATTAAGAATTTTTATAGACAGGCATCTGATAGACCGGGGGACAGTGGCAAAGCCCGTAAAAGGCGGCCATGGAGAGAAGTTTGATACGATTCCCATATTTGCGGTGGGGTGTAGGTTCCCTTATATGCACTTTTAAACAAATTAACCAGATTTATTGAATTTAGTAACTTTTCCGATTATAATAAGAAAGGACTTGTTTTGGAAGCGGCGCGTCCGCTTCCTATTCTAATTTATAAAGAACTGAGGTTATCAATTTTATGTATAAAAGAATCCTTTCCCTTATCGTAACCACTGCGCTATGCCTTTCCCTTACCGCCTGCGGAATGCCCAAAGAGAAAATAGCCCAGGCGCAGGAAAAATACGCGCGGCTGGCCGAAATTCATAATCAGGTGGTGGAGGCCCATAAGAATGTGGAGGATAATTCTCTGGACGAAGAGCTGACGGCGCTTCGAAGCCGTGCGTCCGATATGGGGGCTTTCAATCTGGCGGAGATGGCGGAGGAGGAAATCGATAAGCTGATTCAGGATATAGATTCCATGATTAACGAATATGAAGGCTATCTGGCGCAGCTTTCCAATATAAAAGGGGAGGAAGAAGACGCCGTGCTTACGCCGATTGTAATTACCCTGATGAACGGCACGGACATTTCTTTTTCCGACCTGCGCCTTTACGAGCAGGGAAGCAACGGCCTGCAGGTAAACGTGCTTGAGGATTTGGAGCTTTTTGTGCCGGGACAGTATCTGGCGGGGCTTACGGTTATGCGTGATGTGGATAACACACCCTGGGTGCTGACTCTGGCGGATGAAAACGAAACGGGATATGAGACCGTGCTTGCGGTGGGCGAGTTTACGGAGGAAAGCGTTTCGCTGACGCTGTATTATGACTCCAGTACCGGAGAGCTTGTGGCGGAAAGGACAGAGAGCGGCGAAGAGGCAAATCCGGACGGGACGGAAGGGGATGAACCTGAGGGCGGCGCGGACGGACAAGCGGAAACAGGGACAGACGACGGGGCGGGTTCGGACAAAAGCGGCTCCGGTGAGCAGCAGGGAGAGGCGGCAGGCGCAGAGGACGGCTCCGGCGGGCAGCAGGGAGAATAATCAGGCGGGCCTTTTAGGGAGAAATACAATGGAAAAAGCTTATGAACTGGAGTTTTTTGGCGAGAAAAGCGGAAGTCTGTTCCTTAACTGCTGCGGAATGTCAAGAACGGAGCCTTTTCACAGTTTCGGCCCGGCGATTAAGCCGCATTATGTGATTCATTTTGTGTTAAGCGGCCGGGGGAGGCTTTCGATTGGCGGCAAGGAATACTTTCCGGAGCAGGGCTACGGATTTTTGATACCGCCGGACGAGCTTACTTTTTATCAGGCGGACGAAGAAAATCCATGGACCTATATCTGGGTGGGATTTAACGGAAGCATGGCGGGGGAGCTGATAAAGTCCATGGGGCTTTCCCTTATGAGTCCAGTGTTCCAGTCGGATAAGGAACAGGAACTTTACAGGTCCGTTATGGATATGATGGAGCACAACAGGGTGGGGATTGCCAATGATTTGCGGAGAAACGGACAGCTTCATCTTTTTTTATCCCTGATAGCGGAAAGCGCCAGGGTGGAGGAGAAGGGAGAGTCGGACAGAGCGGGGCTTTATGTGCGGCGGGCGGTGGAGTTTATCTTAAGCAATTACTGCAACCCGATTAAAGTTACCGACATTGCCAATTATGTGTGTATCAACAGGAGTTATCTGTACACATTGTTCAGAGGGGCGATGGGGATGTCGCCTCAGCAGTTTTTAACCAGCTTCCGCATCAACAAGGCGGCGGAGCTTTTGCAGGTCACTTCCCTGCCGGTGGAAAGCATCGCGATTTCCTGCGGGTATTCCGACCCGCTTGTGTTTACAAAATCATTTAAGCAGATGAAGGAAATGTCCCCGTCTTCCTACCGGAAAGAAATGCAAAAGGGGGGAAGCAGAAAGAGCCGGGAATATCTTCAGCAGATAGAGGATTTCATAAGCCAGGTAAATATTAACATTTTGACAGGCTTTTTTAACAAGGGAATATGGTTTGGGAAAAGAGGAATGCCATATAATGTAGCAAAAGGAACCGAAACTTTTACCCGGAGCCTGCGTTCGCGCTGTGTCGGCAGGCTCTGTCATATGCAAGGGTTCCGGGCGGGCCGGGCTTTGGCCGGACCGGGAGTGGAGATTGGAAACAGCGCAGAAAAGAGGGAAAAATGGTAGAAGCAGTAGTAAAAAGATTTGAAGAGGTGTACGGTGACAAGGAGGGGGCTAAGGTGTTTTTTGCGCCGGGACGTGTAAATCTTATTGGAGAGCACACGGATTATAACGGCGGGCATGTATTTCCCTGTGCGCTTACGATTGGTACATACGGGGTTGCCAGAGTAAGGGAGGACAGGAAACTGCGTTTTTATTCCATGAATTTTGACCATCTGGGAGTGATTGAGTCCTCGCTGGACGACCTTAAGCCCAGAAAGGAAGCGGGTTGGACAAATTATCCAAAGGGAGTTATGTGGGCTTTTGAGGGAAGAGGCTATCAGCTTCCCAAGGGGCTGGATATTCTTTTATACGGAAACATTCCCAACGGTTCGGGACTGTCTTCCTCTGCGTCCATTGAAGTTCTTACCGGCTATATTCTGAAAGAATTTTTCGGGTTTGAGGTGAGCAATCAGGATTTGGCTCTGATTGGGCAGTATTCGGAAAACAACTTCAACGGCGTGAACTGCGGTATTATGGACCAGTTTGCCATTGCCATGGGAAAAAAGGACAACGCCATCTTTTTGGACACGGCGGATTTGTCCTACACCTACGCTCCTATAAGCTTAAAAGGCGCAAAGCTTGTGATTGCGTGCAGCAATAAAAAGAGGGGGCTTGGGGATTCCAAGTACAACGAAAGAAGAAGCGAATGCGAAACCGCCCTTGCGGAACTGCAGGGCGTAGTGGATATTAAAAGCCTCGGAGAACTGAGCGAGGAAAAATTTGAGGAAGTAAAATCGGCAATCAAGGACCCCGTGAGGGTAAGAAGAGCAAAACATGCGGTTTACGAGAACCAGCGCACCGTTAAGGCGGTGGAAGCGTTGAAAGCGGACAATATCGCTTTGTTCGGAGAGCTTATGAACGCCTCACACGTATCCCTTCGCGACGATTATGAAGTAACGGGAATCGAGCTTGACACGCTGGTGGAGGAAGCCTGGAAGGTGGACGGCGTGATTGGCTCCCGTATGACGGGCGCAGGGTTCGGCGGCTGTACGGTAAGCCTTGTGAAGGACGAGGCCATTGACGGATTTGTGAAGCAGGTAGGGGACGCCTATCTGGCAAAGATTGGATATAAGGCTGATTTTTATGTGGTTGAGGTCGGAGACGGCCCCTGTGTGCTGCGGTAACAGGCAGAGGGAAAGACAAATAAAAGTCTGGCGGGCGGCAGTGCCAAAAGACGGGGCGCCTTCCGGCATTGCCGCCGGAGAGTGACAGGAAAAATTGACGGGGAGATTTGAAAATATGATACAGAAGGATATCAGAAGACTGGTTGCCTACAGCCTGAAAACGGGGCTGGTGGCAAAGGAGGACGAGATTTATACCACGAACCGGCTTCTCGAGCTGTTTGAACTGGACGAGCTTGAGGATTTGGATGAGCAGGGCCTTGCGGAGGTGGAAAAAACCGAAACAGAGGATTTGGAGGATATTCTCGGAGGACTGCTGGATTACGCGTATGAAAAGGGAATACTGAAAGAAAACGGAGTGGTTTACCGGGATTTGTTTGACACTAAAATTATGAGTCTTTTGATGCCCCGCCCCAGCGAGGTGATTGAGACCTTTAAGGAGATTTACAGGAAAGACCCTGTGGCGGCTACGGATTATTATTATAAATTCAGCAGGGATTCCGACTATATCAGGCGTTACAGAATAGAAAAGGATATGAAGTGGATAACCGCCACGGAATACGGCGATTTGGATATTACCATTAATCTTTCCAAGCCGGAAAAAGACCCCAAAGCCATTGCGGCGGCCAGAACGGCAAAGCAGTCGGGCTATCCGAAGTGCCTGCTCTGCCGGGAAAACGAAGGGTATGCGGGACGGGTGAATCACCCGGCACGGCAGAACCACAGGATTATTCCGGTTACCATTCAGGGGGATACCTGGGGATTCCAGTATTCGCCTTATGTTTACTATAACGAGCACTGCATTGTTTTTAACGGGCAGCATGTCCCCATGAAGATTGACAGAAACGCTTTCTGTAAGCTGTTTGATTTTGTTAAACAGTTCCCTCACTATTTTGTGGGTTCCAACGCGGATTTGCCGATTGTGGGCGGCTCGATTTTAAGCCACGACCATTTCCAGGGGGGCAATTATGAGTTTGCCATGGCGAAAGCCCCTGTGGAGAGAAGCTTTACCATAAAGGGATTTGAGGATGTAAAGGCAGGGATTGTCAAATGGCCCATGTCGGTTATTCGGCTGAAAGGTGCCGACACAGAGAGGATTATTGATTTGGCCGACCTTATTTTGCATCACTGGAGAGGCTACACGGACGAAGCGGCTTTTGTCTATGCGGAGACAGAGGGCGAACCCCACAATACAATCACCCCCATTGCCCGCAGACGGGGCGAATGCTATGAGCTTGATTTGGTGCTGAGAAACAATATTACCACGAAAGAGCATCCGCTGGGCCTTTACCATCCCCACGCAAAGCTCCATCACATCAAAAAGGAAAACATCGGTCTTATTGAGGTTATGGGTCTTGCGGTGCTTCCGGCCCGGTTAAAAGGGGAAATGGAAGAACTGAAAGCCGCCATGCTGGCCGGGAAAAACCTGCGGGAGGACGAACTGCTTGAAAAGCACGCCGACTGGGTGGAGGAGTTTTGGGATAAATACGAGAAGATAGACGAAACCAACATAGACGATATTCTGCGCCATGAAATCGGTCATGTGTTTATGGAGGTGCTTACGGATTCAGGCGTTTACAAGAGGAACGAGGAAGGGCAGAGGGCTTTTGACAGATTTATCTCCTCCGTGAACGACAGATAAGAATCCGGCGTTTGCTCGTAAAGCGTGGGTAAAAAGCGCGGGAAAAGTCCGCGCAGAATGCGGGAGGTAATCGCGATGCAGTTTCTACTGGCGGCGGTAAACGCAAAATATATTCATTCCAACCCGGCGATTTACAGCCTCCGGGCATATGCGGGAAAAGAGCTGCAGCAGTACATTGCCCTTGCGCAGTACACCATTAACAATCGGACGGAAGAAATTCTGGGCGACCTGTACAGGCGGCGGCCGGACGTAATCGGATTTTCCTGTTATATCTGGAACTGGCCTCTTGTGCAGGCGCTTCTTAGAGAACTGCCAAAGGTGCTGCCCGGCACGGAAATCTGGCTGGGCGGGCCGGAGGTGTCCTTTGACGCGGAGAAAATTCTGGAGGATTTTCCCGCGGTGCAAGGTATTATGAGAGGAGAGGGAGAGAAGACTTTTAAGGAGCTTCTTTCCTTTTATATTGCCGGAAAAGAAAGCGCAGAAAAAGAAGCGGGCGAGAGGCAGCATAACCTGCAAAAGATACCGGGACTGGTTCTGCGCTCGGGGAGAACCGAGCCGGGGGCGGCGGTGGAGATGGACGAGCTGCCTTTTCTCTATGACGATTTACAGGAGTTTGAAAATAAAATTATTTACTATGAGAGCAGCAGAGGCTGCCCTTTCCGGTGCGGCTACTGCCTTTCTTCTATTGATAAGGGCGTGCGTCTGCGTAGTCTTCCCGTGGTGAAAAAGGAGCTGCAGTTTTTTCTGGATAAAAAGGTTCCACAGGTAAAGCTGATAGACAGAACCTTCAACTGCAATCACAGACACGCCATGGAAATCTGGCGGTATATCAAAGAACATGACAATGGTGTCACAAATTTTCACTTTGAGATTGCGGCTGAGCTTTTAAATAGCGAAGAGATTGCGGAGCTGCGGAGTATGCGGCCGGGGCTTGTGCAGTTGGAAATCGGCGTGCAGACCACGAATGAAGCCACGCTGAAAGAAATCAACCGAAAGGGCGATACCGCCTGCATTGCCCGGGCGGTGGGTGAGATTAACAGGGGGAAAAATATCCACATTCATCTGGATTTGATAGCGGGCCTTCCTTTTGAGGGATACGAACGCTTTCAAAAGTCCTTCAACGAGGTCTATGCCATGAGACCCCTTCAACTGCAGCTCGGCTTTTTGAAGGTTTTAAAGGGAACGCCCATATGGGAAAGGGCAGAAGAGTACGGCATTGCCTGTCAGGAGGAGCCGCCCTATGAAGTGCTTTATACGAAATGGATTTCCTATGGCGAGATTTTGAAGCTGAAGCAGGTGGAGGAAATGGTGGAACTTTACTACAATTCCAATCAGTTGACTTACACGCTGGCCCTTTTGGAAAACGCGTTTTCCGGGCCTTTTGATTTGTATGAAGCCCTTGCGGAGTATTATGAGGCAAAGGGCTATTTTGTCAGCACACCGGCAAGGAGCCACCGTTATCAGGTACTTCTGGAATTTATAAAGGAACGGATGCCAAAGGAGGAGGCGCTTTACAGGGAGGCGCTCACCTATGACTATTATCTGAGGGAAAACGCAAAGAGCCGGCCGGATTTTGGGAAGGATTTGTCTGCATGGAGAGACGAGATTTGGGGTTTTTACCAAAAGGAGGAGAAAGAACCGGATTTTCTGCGGGAGTATGAGGAATATCACGCAAGACAGACCATGAAGATGACGCACATGGAAGTATTCTTTTATCCGGTTTGGGAGAGCAAAAAGGCAGGGCCGGAAGCGCCGGCGCAAAGGCATATGCCGGAGTTTGTGCTTTTTGATTACAGACAGAGGGATGCGCTTACCGGGAACGCGAAAGCGAGGGTGGTTACAAAGGCCGTAATGAAAGGGCATCCGGCTTTTGCCTGTGAAACCGGGCAGGTATGAATATGTGGAAAGATTGAGCCATATATTGTAAAAACGCGGAAAAAGCGGGATGCAGTGTATGGCTTTAGTTTTGTCAAATATCTCCAATATTATCATACCGGTACTGGTTTTTTACATTGTGGCCTATGGCGTGCTCAATAAAACAAACGTATATGAGGAATTTGTTAAGGGAGCAAAGGACGGGTTAAAGACGGTGGTGGGAATTGCGCCTACCCTTGTGGCCTTAATGACTGCGGTAGGTGTACTGCGCGCCTCGGGCTTCCTTCACTTTCTGGGAAATCTGGTCAGACCGCTAAGTGAAAGGGCAGGCTTTCCGGCGGAACTGGTTCCCCTTGCGTTCATCAAAATGTTTTCTTCCTCGGCGGCTACCGGCCTGGTGCTGGATATTTTCAAAACTTACGGCACGGATTCGCTGATTGGGCTGATTACTTCGATTATGATGAGCTGCACGGAAACCATTTTTTATACCATGAGCGTGTACTTTCTGGCGGCCAAGGTGACGAAAACGAGGTATACTCTGACAGGGGCGCTTTTGTCCACGGCAGCGGGGATTGTGGCGAGCGTGGTGCTGGCGGAGCGGATGATGTAGGGCGGTGGAGCGAAATGAGAAAATTGATAAATGCGTCCTTTCGTTATTAACAGTAGCCTTTTAATATGAAAAGCATTATAATACAGGTGAAAAGCTAATATGCGGGCTTTGAAAAGTTTTTGACTTGTGGTTGGATTTGTCGGGAAAGAGAAAATTATGATATTATATCATGGAAGTAATGTAACTGTGGAGCAGCCGAAGCTTCTTAAGCAGAACCGATTTTTGGATTTTGGATTTGGCTTTTATACAACAATGAACAAAGAGCAGGCTGAAAGTTTTGCTGTAAAGGTGACTGAACGGAGAAAAAGGGGTGTGCCGACACTTAATGTTTATGAATTAGATGAGAAAGAAGCGTTTAAGAGATGCAGCTTGCTGCGGTTTGAAGGCCCTGATGAGAATTGGCTTGATTTTGTTGCCACTAACAGACAGGGAATTTATCATGGGAAGAAATTTGACATAATATATGGAGCGGTTGCTAATGATGATGTATATAGAACAATTACACTATATATGTCAGGCGTTCTAACGAAAGGACAGGCGTTGGAAAGCCTGAAGATTAAAAGACTTTACAACCAATTGGTATTTGCTTCAGAAAGTTCTCTAAAATATCTGCGTTTTCTTAAGGAGGATATTGTATGAATGAAAATCAATTCAGTTCATTACTGGCGATAATTGTTCCGGAAATTGTAGCGCAGATTACGAAAAACAGCAATATTTCAGAGGAACAGGTAACTCTGCGGTTCTATAGTTCCAAACTATACGCAGAACTTTCAGAAGAATCGTCGAAACTATGGCACTATAGTCCGCTTTTACTTTATACAATGTATCAGGATGAACTCCTGACAGGGGGATATGAATATCCAGAGGAGGCTTGAATATGAGCAAAGAGGGAAAATTTTTAATTTTTTGCATAGAGCGCTACCGTTATTATAAGAAGCTTTCAGGAGCGCAGGTGGCGGAACACTTTGAAAAACATCATATCTGCGAATATCTTATGAAATACTATGAAGTCTTGCATACCATGGGTGAGTTGTATATTGTGGAGGATATTGAAGGCTATATTGAAGAGCAAACAGCCCGTCAAACCTCCTGACTTATAATTATCTGCCTTACCGCATCAAAAAGATAGGGCTTCAGCTTTTCAATATCTGCAGGCTCGCCATACAGAATCGAGCTGTAGCAGGTGGAACTGATAAACTCCACAATCATAAAAAGTAATATTTCCGGGTCCTTAAAGGTTCTGGGAGAATTTTCAAAAATCTTGTAGATATTATAAAAATCCACATC
>CAJTMZ010000028.1:0-7146 GCA_910577445.1 uncultured Lachnospiraceae bacterium
TATGGAAAATTAAAGATTCTGAAGCAACTTTTCTTTATAATTTATCTGAAAGCATTAACTTTCCAATCAATAGAATAGTCTCATTTTGTATTGATAAAAACGGAATTAATTATTTTAGAAGCACATCAAACATTATCCTCTTTGAACCATTAAGTGGAGAAAGTATTTTATTTCCAGACCTCAATGAAGATATCTCCTTTGAAAGTATGGCTGTAGGAAAAAACGGAAATGTACATGCCCTATTTTGCAAAAATATAGTCTCTGGTGGCGGGTATGAAATTGTAGAGTTTTCAAACAAAAAAATTTATAGCATATATAGTGGTAATTTATTGCCATATGATGATATATATAGTGTCCTTGGTTCAGGAAATAAAGAATACGATTTATTTATTAAGGGTTCCAAAAGTGTATATGGCTTTAATAAGGACACGCAAAAAGCAGAATATATCACTCCACTGTCACTAGATGAATATCGCTATACTAAAAGTTGTTTTATAGATGGTAAAACTCTACTCATTTGGGGAATGAACCCCAAATTTGAAAGCAAAAAAACGCTCAATCAAGCAAAGTTACTATTGATAGATTTGCAGAAAAGGGAACCTATTAAATGTATATAAAACATATATTTTTGCTTTTCATGCTATTAATCTGTCTGTGCGGCTGTGCAGGCAAAAACACAGTTCGAAATTCACATGCTGTAAATGATGCTCATATCCTTTCCGGCGAAGATGACGCAGTTAATAGAGCCTCCGGCCATGAATCAACTGAATCCGCACCGTATAAAACGCCTCCGGAGCAAGTTAATGATGCACCAAAACCGGTTCCGGTAAATACGGCCGCAGAAACAATAACAATAGACTGGAACGGCGAAAGCCTCTCCCGCGCCGTGGCCTGTCCGGGTAATAAAATGTATTTCAGTCAGTGGGAGTTTGAAAACAGAAAATCCGCACTGTATGAAATGAACATAGGCGAAAATTCGCTGCTACCGTCTGACTTACCGGTTCCCGAAGGAATGGAGGTAAAAGCAATGGCTGAGGATAATGCCGGACATTTACATCTGCTTCTGCGCCCTTCTTCCGGACAACCGGAAACCTCAGTAAGCCTTATCCGGGAAATTGACAGAACGGGAGGTATCGTCAGGGATGTGGATATTTCCGAAGCCGTAAAAGGCAGATATGTGTTATGGCAGGCTTTTCTGGCAGACTCCTCGGGAAATTATTATATTAAAGATTTGGACTATATGATTCGCATCGGCAAGGACGGAAAAGTTCTCTGGGAAATGGATAATCAATCAATGGGAATCAGCCGTTCCTATGCCGCAGAGGCTGTGGAAGACATAATTTATATATCTTATCAGAAAGACGGTATTACCTGTATCGGGGAAGTCAGTTCCGCAGACGGCAGTCTGTGTAAAGAATACCCTTTAGCCGGAATATCAGATTCCGACCCGGTAATGACTATGAAACAGGGCACCGACAGCACGCTTTTGCTGTATGGAAGCAGCAGCGGCATTTGGGCATGGACGCCTGACGGAAACCGAATAGAAAAACGCGCAGACATAAAAGAAGCCCAGCTTCCTTACGATGAAATCATTGTCGCCCGCAAATTTCTAAGTGACGGAAGATTGCTTTTGGTAAAACATATATTGGATAACGATAACCTGGCCGGAATCACCTGTCAGTATATTCCCGGCGGGCGGTAAACGGGATGACAACGGATTTACAATCCATGAAAGGCTTATCTATGAAAAAAGGATTAGTATGTCTTATATCAGCGCTTCTGGTAACAGGGTGCGCCCTCTGTCCGTCAGAAACAAAGCAGTCCGCTGACGAAGCAGTCGTTTTAACGCTGGCGTCCTTTGGAAATGATTCAAAACTCCGGAAACAAATTGACCTTTTTAACCAGGAGCACCCGGATTATCAGATAGAAATCAAACAGTATTACCGCTGCGACCGGCCGGAGGAAGACGGAATAAACAGGCTCCGGCGCGAAATCCTGTCAGGAAAAGGACCTGATTTAATTAATTATGGAGGGAGCTATCTCATAACAGATGTTATGGGAAAGTATACAGAGAACCTGTTTCCTTATTTAGAGGGGGAACAGTCGGATTTTTTCACAAATATATGGAACGCGTTTGCCTATCAGGACGGGTTATATGCCATACCTGTAGATTTTACATTACGTACTTATGCCGCCGCGCGTTCCCTAACCGGAGAAAGAAAAAGCTGGACAATAGAAGAAATGATTGTCTGCTATGAGGAAGAATATGAAAAGGCGGACGGTTTTTTCATGCTGTATCCGGGCGAAACAAAAAAGGACGTGTTCGGTTCCCTTATCACTGGTAATATAGGAAATTATGTGGACTGGGAAAACGGAACCTGCAAATTTGACAGTGAGGATTTTAAAAAAATTCTGGCATTTTCAAACCGGTTCCCGGATAAGCTGGTTATTACGGAAGAATTTTCGCCTATGGAACTCTTTTCCGGCAAAAAAGCTCTCCTGCTTCCGCTTTCTGTCCGTTCCGTTTACGATATCTGCAGACCGCAGCTTCTTTTCAGAGAGGAAGCCGCCTGCATTGGATATCCTACAGAAGGAACAGACGGTACGGTGATTGTTCCCGGAAATACAATACTTGCGGTCAGTACCGGAAGCCGGCATAAGGACGCCGCGTGGGAATTTATCAGTCAGTTTCTGACAGCAGAATATCAGGAAAGTCTCACTGACACCCTCCCCCTTTGCCGAAGCGCGCTGGAAAAGCAGTTATTCTCTGCCATGACGGAAGAATACATACAGGACTCGAACGGCCGCAGAACCTTGAAACCCAAAAGTGAAATTATTTTTGAAGGCGAGGAACCGGTTAACATTTACAAAATGTCAGAAGCGCAAAAAGACGCTTTATCAGACATTATTCAAAACGCTTCCATCGCTTCCTCCTTTGACAGCGGATTACATACTATTCTTCTGGAGGAGGCGGAAAGCTATTTCAGCGGAGACAGGCCGCTGGAAGAAACGGTTAAGGTGATGCAGAGCCGGGCGCGGATATACATAAAGGAGCGGCTGTAGGGAGCCTGCTTTGCCCCATCCAGTTTATCGCCCTGCAGTATGTTCAAGCAGTACCCTCTTTGCCTCCGCCACTACCTTGCTGTCCGTTCTGAAAATACTGTACTCGCTCATTGCCGGAAGTCCCATGGGAACCCCTTCCCTGCGGTAGCGCATACCGCTGTCCACAGTCTTTTTGGCCGACATATGATAACATGTGATATTTGTCTCCTTAAGAAACCGGCCAATCACCTCCGGCGTTACGCCCGCTCCCGCCATCAGCTTCGGCCCGCCCTTTTCCTTCCCCAGACGCTCCAGCTTCTTTAGCAGCTCTATCCCTTTCAGGCAGTTTTCCTCCTGCCCGGAAGTCAGAATGGTATCAATCCCCAGCTCCTTAGCCTGCCCGTATGCTTCTTCGGGATTCGCGCACACGTCAAAAGCCCGGTGCAGTGTTACTTTCATCCCACCGGCCGCTTCCATCAGCGCTCTCATCTGCGGCATGTGAAGGCTGCCGTCTTCTGTGAGACACCCGATTACGATACCCTCCGCGCCCGCTTTTCCGAACAGCTCCGCTTCCCTTTTCAGGATTTCAAACTCATGCTCCGTATAGAGAAAATCTCCAAACCGGGGACGCAGAAGCACCCGAACCGGAATGCCGGTATAACGCTTTATCTGTTCAAACAGGGCTATGGTCGGTGTGATTCCTCCGATTACAAGCCCCGCGCACAGCTCCAGACGGTCCGCCCCGCCCTCCGCCGCCGCAAGAGCGGATTCCACACTGTCCACACAACATTCCAGAATATAGTCGCTCATATATCTTTTCTCCTTTTTCTGTCATTTATCTGCTTTTACTGTTTCTATTCTAATACAGCCTGCCCCGCCGCCGCAACAATTAAGCCGGAAATTTATGTTCACTGCCCTTCCATAATAACCAATGACCTGGCCTCTTTATATTAAATCCTGATTATATTTTGACAATCCTGCTTCAGGCGTGTTATTCTGAGTAACAGAAAGACTGTTCAAAGATAACTTTAACTGTTACTATTCACAAGAAAGGGGATAATCGATATGCTCCAAATCGCCATATGCGATGATGAAAGCTATTATAGAGAAAAATTACAAAGGCTTATCAGCAATTACCTGGACAGACGCCAATTGTCCGCCTCTATCCGTTTTTTTGTTTCCGGGGAAGATTTTTTATCCCAAAGTGAAAACAGCGTAAAATATGACATTGTATTTATGGATATCAGTATGAATGAGCTGAGCGGCATTGAAACCGCCATGCGGATGCGTTCCTTTCATTCAGACACCTGTCTTGTGTTTGTGACGGCCTTTATTGATTACGCTCTGGAGGGATATAAGGCAAACGCTATCCGTTATATTATGAAGGACTCCCTCGATATCTCGGTGGAGGAATGTATGGACGCCATTCTGCAGAAAATGCACAAGGCGCAGGTGGCATTTTCCTTTACAGAGGGCGAACGGAATCTGTATACCGACAACATTATTTATATCGAAAGCGATAAGCACAAATCCATCTTTCACTATATGGAAACGGATTTGATTCAATACCAGATTTACAGCCGTCTGGATGCCGTGGAGCAAAAGCTGGCCGGCTGCGGCTTTCTGCGTATCCACAAAAGTTATCTTGTGAATATGAAGCATGTCTGCAGAGTGAACAATTATACGGCTTATCTGGATATCGGCCTTGCACTCCCGATTCCCCGTTCCCGCTTCAGGACCGCCAAAGAAGCATTCGTGACATATAAAGGAGCAATGTAATGGAGATTATCATAAGATGTGTTATTTTATCTTTCCTGCTTTCGGTAAGCTGTAAGCTGTTTTTTGATACCCTGCTGCCGAAACGCAGCTTTCGTTTCAGATGGCTCCGGCATCTGGCGCTTCCCACGTTTATGGCCGGATTACTCCTGATTGCCTTTACCCCGATTCCGCCCTTTATTTTCCAGCCGGTTCGTTTCGTTCTGGTAATTTTGCTGACTTCTCTGCTTTATTATGAAGTGAGCGCCGTACGAAGCCTGGCATTTTCCATACTGCTTTGCAGTATCTACTGGATAACCTCGGCCTTTCTTATTTCCGCCCTCTACCTCTTCCCGCCTCCTTTGCGTGAAAACGCTAACGGCACTGCGGAATATATCACAGACAGTATTTTTCTATGTCTGATATTGGTTTTTCACTTCCGGTTTAAAGGCCATTCCGGTAAATGGCTCTCCTTAAGCTGGTTTCCTGTCAGCCTTTTTCCCCTTCTGAGCATCATAATTATTCTCTCAGCCAGCATGATAAGCGAAAGCCAGGACGCCGGTTCGCGTCAGGCAACATTTATCACCGTTTCCGGCTTTGCGGTCATTAATGTGTGCTATTTTTATTTTATCAGCCAAATACTGGATAAGGAAGAAGAAGCCCGGCGCCTTCGTCTGGTTCACGAGCAGACCCAAAACCAAATGGCTCTTTACCGCAGTATGCAAAAAAGCTATGACCTTCAAAGGAGACAGCTCCACGATTACAAGAACCAGCTTGGCTGTATTCAGGGCATGCTGGAAGAAGGACAGGCACAAAACGCCCTCTCCTATGTTTCCCGTCTGACAGGAACCCTCTCTCAAAGCGACGGTCTTATCAATACCGGCCATGATGTTGTGAACATTATTCTGAACAGAAAATACCAGGAGTCCGCCGAAAAAGGCATCACAATGACGCTCATGCTGAACGACTTATCCGCGCTTTCCATCAGCGAGGAAGAAATTGTCATACTGCTGGGCAATCTGCTGGACAATGCCATTGCCGCCTGCGAAAAGCTTGATTCCCACAGGATAATCCGTTTTAAAATGACCCTTGAAAAAGGCCAGTTGATTCTTTCCGTACACAATCCTGTAAAAGAGCCTGTGCTGATAAAAGACAACAGGGTAGTCTCCCGGGAAAGACGAGGCCCCCGCCATGGAATCGGTCTGATGAATGTGGATTCCGTTATCAGGAAGCATGGCGGAGACAGTGTCATAAAATATGATAACGGATGGTTTTATTTCTCCGCAATCATTCCCTGACGTCTTTTTTTGCTCTCCAGCCGTCTGTTCCTGCCATGCCTGTTGCTTTTGCAATATCGGTTAATATAATAAAACCAGACAAAAGGCAAAACAGGAGGTTAATTATGGCAAAGAAAAAAACATTCTTAATTTTACTTATTATTGAAAGCATACTCTTATGCGCCTGCTCCGGCAAAACGCCGGCGGAAAGCGGCACAGTGGAAAGCGGCACAGTGGAAAATGCTGCGGAACTTGTTATGAGCAGTCTCAAAACGCTGGATTTGGATACCTTTAACAGGTACACGGACAATTATATATGTACCCACCGCAACTGGATTGGGATTCCGACCTCAAAGGAATACCGGGTCTTTAATGAACTTCTGCAGCCCTCCTTTGTAAAGAATAAGGACTACAGGAGGAATTATCAGTTGTCTCAAAAAATCATGCAAAACCTGTCATGGGAGATAGACGATGTAAGAAAATCCGATAAAAAAGCGGAAATCGATATAACCGTCACCAATCTGGACCTGTCAGTTGCTACGGGGAACTATATTGTTTCTATTCTTGAAAATATGTCCCAGAGCGGTGGGCTGGGCATTGTTTCCCTGATAAAAGACATGTTGGACCTTGGACGGGACATGGACGGATTTTTATCCGTTATAGATTCTATGGATTCCGGCGATACCTGCACCACGAGCGTCACCCTTTCTGCATTTTGGGACGACGGGATGTGGAAACTCCATGTCAGCGACGAATTTATCAACGCTTTTATGGGGGGTAACATTGATTCGGACGAATACCCGGAAGAAATCATGCAGAAAATCAGTGAACTGGAAAGGGAAATTGAAAATAATGCGGAGAAATGGGAGGAAAAATGGGAGGAGAAATTTTAAGCGGGACGCTGTTTCGGCTTGTATTTTTTCAACTGATTATGGTATATTATTATTATAAATTTTAGCAATATTTTTGTTCTGTTTTCCACAGGAGGCAGATTGTATTATGTTAAAAAAAGAATATTTTGGTGAAGGTAAGAACATCGAATTTAAAAGACAGCTTCCTGATAAGCATGAAA
>CAJTMZ010000028.1:7156-38144 GCA_910577445.1 uncultured Lachnospiraceae bacterium
TATTATTGCATTTTCCAATAGTACCGGCGGAAAGGTTATTCTTGGTGTGGAAGATGAAACCGGCGCCGTGTATGGAATAGGGGAGCAAAGTCCGTTTAAATTATCAGATTGTATATCAAATATGATTTCTGATGCATGTACCCCGCAGATAGAGCCTGATATTTCCATTCAAACGGCAGAAAACAGGACCATTCTGGTTATTGATATATCTCCCGGTAAATTCAGACCATATTATCTTGCAAGCAAGGGCAAAGAAACCAGTGCCTATATAAGAATAAATGGAACAAGCAGACCGGCTGATGTCAGAAAGCTGCACGAACTGGAGTTGGAAGGACAAAGTATATCCTATGATACCCTTCAGGAAATTGGATGCGAATATGATGAAAAGAAAGCGTTGGATTTGTGCAAAAAAATGAAGCAAATAGCAATCGACTCCTGTAAAACAGATGATGAGAAACTCTCCATTAAAGATATGACTCTGGAAAAGCTTCACGATTTTGGCGTACTTTGCCAGGTAGGCAGAAATCCTTATCCCACGCATGCATTTAATTTGCTTACAGATAATAAAAACAAATCCTCCAAAATTCAATGCGCTTTATTCAAAGGCAAAACAAGAGATGTGTTTATTGATAAGAAAGAATTTAACGGGCCAATTTTTGAACAGATAAATGACGCTTACCATTTTGTTTTAAGACATATAAACATGGGTGCTGAGATTGAAGGTGAATATCGGAAAGATTTATATGAGCTGCCTATTTCCGCAATCAGAGAAATGATAGCAAACGCTGTCCTTCACAGAAGTTATCTGGATAAATCCTGTGTACAGGTATGTCTGTACGATGACAGAATTGAGGTTTTATCACCAGGTATGCTCTATGGCGGATTGGATTTGGAAACTGCAAAATCCGGAAAATCCACATGCAGAAATGAAGCCATTGCAGAAGCTTTTCATTATATGCATATTGTAGAGGCATGGGGAACCGGACTGCCGAGAATTATTAACAGATGTAAAGAGTACGGATTGCCGGAACCAATATTTGAAGAATTTGGCAACAATTTTAAAGTTTCACTTTTTAGAAAAGTGAGCAATGACTCCGAAGAAGTAAGCAATGACTCCGAAAAAGTAAGCAATGACCCCCAAAAAATAAGCTATGACTCCGAAAAGGTAAGCAATGACTCCGAAAAAGCAAGCAATGATTTTGAAAAATATTATACATTGTTTGAACAGGCAGAAATAACAGAAATTTTCGTAAGCAATATTAAACAGGTATATAACAAGTGCGGCACCTGTGTTCCATTCGGTCAGACAAATGTAATGGAGTGGTTAAGTTGTTCTAAATCTAAAGCAACCAATATTATGAACGCCATGAAAACAGCAAATGTAATTAAAAAAGTTACCGGATTAGGCCCCGGAAAATATAAGTTTATTGAAATCTAATAATATCAGTTTTATTTGTACAGGCAAGCACTATTTTTCTATAGTCCTTGCCTGTCGCCAATCTTCCGCCATGCACTGCCACAACTATGAATCTGTGGCAGCGCTCTCAGTTCCCGTCGGGGCAGCCCCCTTTTTCCTAACAAAATACATATTTCTTCATTCTATCAAACGCTTCCTTCACTCTCTGGTGAGGCAGCGCCAAATTAATGCGGATAGAATTTTCTCCATGGAACATTCTCCCGTCCTGCCACGCGACGCCCACATCCCATCCGGCCTGCTCAAGCTCGTCTATGGTCTTTCCGTGGTCCTTAAGCCACTGCGTGCAGTCAATAAACAGCATGTAGGTTCCCTCTGGCTTTGCCACCTGTACACCGGGGAAGTTCTCCACAATAAAATTACATGCGTAATTTATATTTTCACTGAGCACCTGCCGCAGCTCGTCCACCCACTCAAAGCCTTCCGGCTTATAAGCGCCAATCAAGGCATGCATACTGAGTACGTTCATGGAATTGTAATGGGACTTACTGCCCTGAGCTTCCACGCGTTCCCGCAGATATTTATTATATATAACATGATAAGAACCAATCAGCCCTGCCAGATTAAAGGTTTTTGACGGTGCATACAATGCGATGGTTCTGTTTTGGGCATCCTCGCTGACCGTCTGTGTGGGAATATGGCGGTGTCCGTTTAAAATGATATCCGACCAGATTTCATCCGAAATCACCACACAGTCGTTGGCG
This sequence comes from uncultured Lachnospiraceae bacterium, assembly GCA_910577445.1. GTDB lineage: Bacteria > Bacillota > Clostridia > Lachnospirales > Lachnospiraceae > Suilimivivens. Next base: position 9,335 of record CAJTMZ010000028.1, read on the forward strand.
CGGTATACCTCCATTGCCTTTTCGATTTCTTCTTTTTCCCAGACGCGCCCGCAGGGATTGTGAGGGCTGCAGAAAACCGCCACATGAATCTTGTTCTCCTTAATCTTCGCGTCCATGTCCGCATAATCCATCCGCCAGACTCCGTTTTCGTCAAGCTTTAAAGGGCTGTGGATAATTTTTCTTCCGCATCCGGAAATGCAGTGGGTAAAGCCTATGTAAGTGGGGCTGTGGAGCAATACCGCGTCGCCCGGCGCGGAGAATGCGTCCAGAACGGATACCACGCCGCCCAGCACGCCGTTTTCATATCCGATGCATTCCCGTGTAAGTCCCGTCACGCCGTTTCTCTTTTCATGCCAGTTGATGATGGAATCAAAATACTCGTCCCTCGGCTCGAAATAGCCGTAAGCCATATGTCTGGTTCTCTCAATAATCGCCTCAGGCACAGTGGGAACCGTGGGGAAATTCATATCCGCCACCCACATGGGAATCAAATCAAAGCCCTCCTTTGGCTTCATATTGCCAAAGCTTCCCTCTCCCTTTAAGGGTCCGTCCACCGCCATGGCATCCATTCCCCGCCTGTCCATAATTGATGTGAAATCGTACTTCATAGTTAATCTTTTCTCCTTTCTATGATGTCATATTTTCTATCACATTTCTTCCCTGTACCGTCATTTCATACCGCCGCTGCCGTCAGCGCTTTTCTACAATATCCTTAAGCCGGGCAAAATCCGTTATTGTAAAATCCGGCGTATATCCCAGCTCCTCCCACTCTCTTTTGTACTGCTCTTCTCTTTCGCAGTCCTCTTTTGACCAGTGGGAAATTTTCATCAGCTTCTCATATAACTCCGGCGGATTGCCGTTTGGAATATGGCACCATACAGAGAACACCCCTGCCTTTTTGGCCATCAGCATATCCTTGGACAGGCTGTCGCCCATATAAATGGTTTCTTTTGGAGAAATTCCTTCTTTTTCACAGATTTCAATTATTAAATCAGGATTTGGTTTTTTCTCCAGTACAACATGGGTCTTGGGAGAGGTCGGTTTTTTTATGGGCCGTCCGTCATAGCTCCCTGACACATACACATCCTTGAAATAATCCGCTATCCCCAGCCGCTCCAGCCGGTAATAGCCGTTTTCCTCCGCCGATTCCGTGTAGCCCACAATAATGACTTTTCGTTCCCACAAATATTTCAGGGTATCCTCCACTCCCGGATACAGCTTCAGCAGCCTTTTTCGCTCCGAGTTAAACCGGTGAAACGCCGGGTCTAATTTTTCCCTGATTTCCTCTTTCGTCGCGTTTGCAAAGCGTTTCTCTGCGGAGGGCAGCTCTACGGCTCCAAAGGGCGGCTCCACGCTTCCGGCTTTTCTGTGAACCTCCTGAAATTCCTCTATAATTTTATCCTCCGAAACCCCAAGCAGAAAGGACAGTTCCTTTGTCATCTTATAAAAAGCCGGTATATAGAACCCAATCCACGAATACAACGTGTCGTCCAAATCCGTAATTATCAGTTTTATCATATAACTCCCGTTCTTTTCGCTTTTTCTCTTTTTCGTATTCACAAAAAATCCGTCATACCAAAACATTTACATGCTTTTAAGTATAACGGATTTCTTCTTAATTTACAATGAATGACTTACTTTTGATTTCTTCTTCCGTGCTTAATAATCCAGTCCTGCGCCTTGCTATGTCCTGATTTTTTCCACTCTGAAATAATATAATCCGCCTTTTGCGGGGCTTCCTTATACAAGTCGTTAAGATTATTCCCTACGCTTTTCTGAACGAATTTTTCCGGGTCGTCTTTTAAGTTTGTGAGAATAACCGTGTACCTGTCAAATTCATCCAGTGCGGTGAATAGCTTTTTCGACCAGGGCAGCCGTATCCTGACACCTTCGCTTGCAAGCCGCCTGACATGGACGTTTTCATCAAGCGTCCATTTTATCAGCTCGTCCATTACTTCTTCAGGGTGTTCCCGCAGCAGCGGACGGACGGCAAACTCGCCGGTGAATCTTTTTGTCAGTTCTTTCAAAAAGGAAAGAGATAATCTCCAGTCTTCGTTTCCGTGCCGCTCCACATATCTGCTGACAGGCCACAGCCACCATCCGAAATTAAACATCCCCTCGGGCTGTTCCAGCTCCGGCCCAAGCATATTGAAAAATGCCTCGATATTTTTTGTACAGCCGCCGGACATGCTGTTCTCCATAGCGTCTACGATACAGTCCAATCTTGCAAACAGTTCTTTGTCGTCCAGTTTGCCCGTCAGAGAACCGGAAAATGTTTTTTCATCAAAGTCCGGCATTACGGAAAGCATTTTCTGAGAAAAATCTAAAATATAATCGTCATTATAATAATCCTTATGTTTCATTCCTGTGTTCTCCTCAGAGATATTCTGCTGTTATATTCTACATTCTTCCGGGCGCAAATCTCACCTTAAACTCGAAATTCTCCTCGTTAAGCTGATACTGCTCCGCCAGCTCCGGCCCGCAGCTATTTGAGCCGATACCGCTCTGCCGGTAATCTGCGCAAAGCACCGTATAAGGAGACTCCTCCAGTTCATAATTGTGGGCTTTTTCCGTAAGCTCTTCCTGGGTATAAACAGAAGCGTTAAAGGAAAAGGTCTCCTCGCCTGCCACGGTAAGCGCCGCTTTTCCTCCCTGCAAAATCACGTAATCGCAGTCGAAGTGGCTTCCGTTTTCCTGAGGTCTGATGTAATCCTCATGCATTGCCTTCACATCGGTATCAAAAACTCCGTGGTAACCGGCGCGTCTCTTGTCGATATAGCTTTCCTCCGGTCCGATTCCGCAGTAAGTTACCTTTGTCATGGACTTGGGAAGGAACAGACGGAGTCCGAATCTGGGAAGGAACGGGAATACCGGATTCTTTTCCACCTTCAAATCCACATCCACCGCTCCGTCCGGCAGGATTGTCCAGACAGCCTTGATATTCAAAATTCTCTGAATATACACAGCGGATATGGAAAGGCTGGTCTCAATGGAAATTTTATCTTCCTCCACTTCGGTCTTTGTCCCATATGCCCTCGTAACAGTGCAGTCATACTGGGCCTTTCTCCACTCCTGTTTGATATTGCGGTCATTGTCCGTAGGGGCCCGCCAGATGTTAAACTCCATGGGACGTTCCAGCAGGTTACGGTTTCCGTATACCATTTCCTTAAACAGGCCTGTGAGCTTATCATAGACATAAGTAAATTCCGGTGTAGAGACGGTAACCTCCGCGTCCTCTTCCTCCACCTTAAATTGAGTTTTTGCCGCCTGCGCCGCAAACAGCTCTTTTACTTTCCGGTTCCTGTTTTCTCCGGTTAACAGCTTTACTTCCTCGAATCCGAGAGGAAAACCGGCGGGAAGAACGGCGTCTCCCTCTTTTAAGGAATAAGAAACCTTCAAATAACATTTTCCCTTATCCGGAACCGTAAACTCAACGGGAACCGTCTTTTCCTCATGGGCGGGAATGTTCAGCAGCTCCCCGTCTTCAATCACACCGCTTTGTGTAACAACGCCGTCGCACAGCACGTCGTACCGCACAGTCACATAGTCTTTCAGATTTACAAAATCCATGTAGTTCCTGAGCGTCATTACTTTATTTTCCTGGTCAAAAGACAGGACTCTGGCCGGACGGTGGACGTTTTTAAATTCCTTAAGTCCCGTATGAGGCGTTCTGTCAGGATATACCAGACCGTCCATGCAGAAATTGCCGTCGTTGGGATGCTCGTTATGGTCGCCCCCATAAGCGTACATCTTTTTTCCGTTTATGGTCTTTCCCATATCAATGGCATGGTCGCACCACTCCCAGATAAAACCTCCGCACGCGCCGTCGTATTGCTGAACCACCTTGAAATAATCCTCCAAATCGCCGGGGCCGTTGCCCATGGCATGGCAGTACTCGCACATGATGAAAGGCTTTGTGCCGTCTTTCTTAAAATAGGTATGGATATCATCCAGAGTAGGATACATCCGGCTGTAGGTGTCCAGATTATCAAAATTATATTTACGCTTCTTTGTAGTGTAAAGAGCGCTTTCATAGTGCGTCAGGCGGGTGGAGTCAAACTCCTTTGTCCATGCGAGCGCCTCCTCAAAGGTACAGCCGTAAGCGCATTCGTTTCCCATGGACCAGATAACCACGCTGGGGCGGTTCTTATCCCGCTCCACACAGCGCTGCGTTCTGTCAACGGTGGACGCGGTAAATTCCGGATTATCAGAGATTGCCTCGCTCCAGCGCTCAAGCCTTTTGGCAACATCGGGATAGCGGAAAAACATGTCTTCCCTTCCCGCCTCAACCATCTCTTTCCAGCCTGCCACTTTCTCCTCTATGTCCATTTCTTTCATATAAACATCGTTGGTTCCGTGGCTCTCATTGTCCGCCTCGTCAACCACATAAAAGCCAAGCTGGTCGTAAAGCTGGTATGCCCAGGGCGCGTTGGGATAATGGCTGGTGCGGATAGCATTCATATTGTGCTCTTTCATCAGCTTCAAATCCTTTAAAAGCTGCACGGGACTGATGACAAATCCCGTCTTGGGGTCGCTGTCGTGACGGTTTGTCCCGTGGAACTTTACCTTCACGCCGTTGATGTACAAAACGCCGTCCTTTACATGAATTTCACGGATTCCCACCTGGTCGGAAATCACTTCCCCCTCTGTTTCCAGAACCAGCGTATAAAGGTAGGGTTCCTCCGCATTCCAAAGACGCGCTCTCTCTACTTCCATGACCGCCTTCCCGTCGTCTGCCTTTGTCTCCGTAACCAGCTTTCCCTCCCGGTTAAAAAGCGATACTTTCACGGCAACAGGGTGATTCTGGTACTTGAAACTGATTTCAACCTTTCCGCTTTTGTAGTCACAGGAAGGCCGGGCTTTTACAAAATAGTCGAAAATCCCCTCTTCGGGTCTTAGGAGCAGATATACGTCTCTGAAAATTCCGTTCATACGGAATTTATCCTGGTCCTCCATATAGCTTCCGTCGCACCATTTAAGCACCAGAACCGCCAGCGTATTTTCTCCCTCCCGGAGGTTTTCCGTCACGTCAAACTCGCTGGTTGAGTGGGAAACCTGGCTGTAACCCACAAAACTGCCGTTTATCCATACATAAAAACAGGAATCCACACCCTCGAAATTCAAGAAAGCCTTCGGCGCCTTTTCGTCCTTATGATAGGTAAAGGTACGCACATACTCCCCGCAGGGATTGGCCAAAGGAACATAAGGCGGGTCCATGGGAAAAGGATAGCGGGTATTGGTATACTGGTGTCTGTCATAGCCGTAATTCTGCCAGACGCCGGGCACCGTCACGGTATCAAAGCCTTCGGTGTCAAATCCCTCTTTATAAAATTCCTCTTTCGCATCGTAAATGCTGTCAAAGTAACGGAATTTCCACTGTCCTGAAAGAAGCACAAAACGGTCCGTCATCCTGATACCGTCCATCCGCATGGACGCCGGGATATAATAGGCTCTGTTGGTCATCGTGTTTTTATGAAGAACCTGTAAATCTTCATAATATCTTGGAACTATCATCATTACTCCTCCTGTTCTTCTGAGCATATTCTTATAACGATTATAAGGAACCGCCGTCCAAATAACCATAGCCAGGATTGGACAAAACATGCACAAAATGATACAATCATAAAAAATCCGTCTTTCGCCCCACAGCGGAAGGCGGGCGCTCTTTGGTAAAAGCCAGGAAAGGAATTATGCCTCATGTATGCAAACGCCGGATATTTAAACGATGCGGATATCGAAACGGAAGATAACAGCCGCCCTCTTATCGTCAGCGGATGCGGGATTTACCGCCTTATCCGCCAGCCGGACATGACTACCATAAGGCCGGACGGGCGCAGAGACTATCAGCTTTTATATATTGCCTCCGGCAAAGCCTTCTTTCACTTAAATTGCGGCCTGAAAGAAGCCGCCAGAGGATGTATGATACTGTACAGGCCGGGGGAGAGCCAGCATTATTACTATTATGCCAGAGACAATTCCGAAGTATGCTGGATTCATTTTTCAGGATATGAAGCGGGCGCCGTTCTGGACAAAATTGGATTTGACAATTCCCAGATTCTATACTGCGGAAATTTCTTTAACTTTTTTGAACTATTCCGGGGCATCATCCTGGAATTGCAGTTAAAGCGCCCCTGCTTTGAGGAATTTTTAAGCCTTTATCTGCGCCAGCTTTTTGTCGGAATTGAAAGAACCCAGCTTGACCTTTCCATGGAAAAATCCACGGAAAATTCTTTCAGCCACCGGGAGTTGGAAGCGACCGTCCACTATTTCAACGAATCCTTTGCAAAGGATATCTGTATAGAAGAATACGCAAAAAACCAGCATATGAGCGTATGCTGGTTTATCCGCAGTTTCAAGCGTTATATGGGCGTAACGCCCATGCAGTATATTACTTCCATCCGTATAAATAAAGCCAAAGAGCTGCTGAAGAATACCAATTATTCCATTCAGGAAATCAGTGGCCTTGTGGGATATGAAAACCCTCTTTATTTCAGCCGGATTTTCAGAAAGCAAATCGGCTGTTCTCCCTCCGGTTACCGGAAAGGATAGACAAAAAATCAGCGGGAAACCTTCACCACAATGTTTCCAAGGGGTTTCATATTCCCCTCCTTATCGCCGAATATAACCTCGCCTTTCGGAAGATTAACCTTCACGTCGCTGCGGTTAAAATTCTGGAAGAAAATATATTCCACGTTTTCGCCGCTTCTGCCGGTTACTTCCACGCCGTCTGGAATTTCCGTCGGGAGAATGGGCGAAACGCCCGCTTCTTTCGCCAGCTTTTCATAAAGGTCGTCATAAAATGCCTGCTCGGCGTCCGCGCACACATAATACGCCTTTCCCTCTCCGAAATCATTTTCGAGAAGGGCGGGCGTCCCCGCGTAAAAATCTTTTCCGTAAACCATAAGCGTCTTTGCGGTGGTCGGCTTTACCAACTGGCACAGATATTTGCACACATAGCCGTCCCCAAGCTCTTTTGGCGCTGCCTCCGCCCGGCACAGCAGATTTTCCTCCTCGTCATAAAGGGAATCAATCTCCTCGCTTCGAAGCCCGAACACGTCCATCAGCCCGTGAGGCGTTCCGCCAAGAAAGCACAAATCGTTTTCATCCACCACGCCCGACCAGTAAGTCAGCACAAAAGTTCCGCCTTTTTCCACAAATTCCCTGATTTTTTCCGCGAAGCCCTCATGGAACAAATACTGCATGGGAGCCGCCACGAACCGGTAGGGGGCAAAAGAACATTTCTGGTCAATCACGTCCACATTCAGTCCCTGCCTCCTCAGCGCCCTGTAGGATTTTTCAACGCACTCCTGATAGTGAAGGTCCTTGTTTCTGGGGCCCTCCGAACCGTCTAACGCCCAGCGGTTGTCCCAGTCAAAAATGACTGCCGCTTCCGATTTCGTCGTCGTTCCGGCAACTTCGGAAAGCGCCTCCAGCATTTCTCCGGCCTCGCATACGTCCCGGAATGTTCTGGTGTCGTTTCCGTCATAATGGTCCAGCACCGCGCCGTGAAGCTTTTCCGCCGCCCCTCTTCCTTTGCGCATCTGGAAATACATTGCGCCGTCCGAGCCGTGGGCAATGCTCTGCAGAGACGTTGCGGTAAGCATTCCCGGCCTTTTCAGCTTGCTTACATCCTTCCAGTTGGTAGCTCCCGGACAGGACTCCATCAGGAAAAATGGCTTCCTTTTCAGGCTGCGAATCACATCATGCCAGAAAGCCGTATCCCGCGCGGTTTCCCACTCGTTATGCTTATGCCAGGAGGGATAATTGTCCCAGGAGGCAATGTCTATTTTTTCCGCCAGACGGAAATAGTCAATGTCATAAAAATGGTACATCATATTGGTGGTTACCGGCAAATCCGACCCGGCTTCCCGAATGGCCCTTATCTCATCTTCCATATAGTCGATGGTCTGGTCGGAAATAAACCGCCTCCAGTCAAGCTTCAAACCCGTCACCGACATTTCTCCTAAGGGAGAGGGACTTTCTATCTGGTCAAAGCTGTCGTAGGTGTGGCTCCAGAAGGTAGTCCACCAGCTTTTGTTAAGGGCGTCTATGGTTTGATACTTTTTCTTAAGCCAGCCCCTGAAAGCTTTCTGGCAAAGCTCACAGTGGCACTCCCCGCCAAGTTCATTGGAAATATGCCACATTTTTACCGCCGGGTGGCCGCCCAGTCTTTTTACAAGTTCCCCATTGATTTGACGCACCTTTTCCCGATAAACAGGAGAGGACAGGCAATGATTATGCCTGCCCCCGAACAGATTCCGTTGGCGCATGGCGTTTACCCGAAGGACTTCGGGATACTTATCCGCCAGCCAGTGGGGCCTTGCCCCGGAAGGAGTTGCCAGAATTACGGAAATGCCGTTTCCGTGAAGCCTGTCAATTATCTCCTCCAGCCATTTAAACCGATACTCTCCTTCTTCAGGCTCCAGCTTCGCCCATGAAAATATGCCCACCGTTACCGTGTTAATCTTAGCCTCCCGGAAACGCACAATGTCTGTCTCCAAAACTTCGGGCATATCAAGCCACTGCTCCGGATTATAGTCGCCGCCATGCATTAAATAACCGCTTTCCATTACCTTCTCCTGTTCCCGCTCCCTTTATGAGGCGTTTCCCTTTTGGGCGCCGGATGCGTTTTCCTTTTTCTGGCGGGATGTTCCGCCCTCTCGCCGTCCATGCTTCCCTTTTTTCCGGCCGGTCTTTTCTTCTTCCTTCTGACAGGTTTCTTGTGCTTTCTGTCCCGTGAACGCTTACCGGCAAGAATAAATATCACGATTCCCGCAATGGCAAGAACCGCCGCCGCGATGCCTCCGATTATCCATTTCATCTTCGCGTTGTCCTTTTCGACTACCGCGCCGCCGTTCTTTTTGTCCAGCCTGATTTCACCGGAAAGGGAAGAATCCCCGTCCGTTCCGCTTCCTTCTCCGTAAGTACCGGATATCCCGTCTTCACCGCCGCCTGTGCCTTCTCCGGCCGCGCCGCCGGCTCCGCCGTTAACCACAATGCTGTCCGGCCCTTCCTTCGGGGCAACCACCGATACTTTTCCGCTTCCTTTGGCCGCTCCTGCTCCGGCCCCGACGCTTCCCGCCAGGGTCTTATTGCCGATTTGGGCGGCGCTCCCTTTACTCATATCCACAAGCTCCGGATGCAGATTATTTTCCTTTACAACCGTGGAGGTAATGTTCTGGGCATCCGCCGGATTATTCGTAAAACGTGTCTCCTCGTCGTACAAGCCCTGGCTCATATTGTCGTTTCCGTGGCCTGCATCTCCGCCGCCGCTCTGACCTGCGTTTTCACCGCCGCCCTGGCTTCCGCTGTCGGAACTGCCGCCGGGCTGCGAAGGAGTGACCGCTCCGACTTGCAGAAGAACGGGCTCCGGCAGAGAAGAAATAACAGGCGTTTTGTTTCCATAGGAGGCGTTTGCCGTCTGAAAAGAGCCATCGCAGTAACCGACCTCCACCTGCAGAACCGCGGAAGAATCCGCCGGCTCTATCCGCACATGTCCAAGCCGCAGTTCCCCGTCGCCAAACAGACTCTGGTTTTTCAGGGAAGATACATAGATATCCATTATTCCCGTATTTTCGTTATAAATATAATCATGTTCCGTTACGCTTTCCAGTCCGGAATCAAAATCAAAGACTGCTTGCCCCTGATTTTGTCCGCCCATATCCACGCTCAGGGAAATCGAAAGTGTGGAAATTTTCTCTTCCTTTGCATGGCTCATGCCAAGCGACACAGCAACTTTGGAATTCTCTTCCTGCAAGGTCACTGTGTCCTGTTCCTCCGCATTTACCTGCAGAGGAACAAACATTCCCAATATGGCTAATCCCAAGTATAATTTCTTCCAGATTTTTTTCACCTTGTATCTCCCATCGCTTACCATGCCGCAGCACCGTCTTCTGTTTCCGAATCATGTTTCAGGATAATCTTATCCAGTTTTTCCGGGATTTGCAGAGGCAGTGTGTCGCTTACAAGCCTTTGGCCTTCGTTCGTCAACGCGTTGTCTACCCGGTAAAGCTGTGCCCGCACTCTGGAGTAAGCGGGAACCTGCCCGTCCGCGGACTCAATCCAGTAAATCCAGATACCGTCGCTTACCTCTCCCAAAAGCCCGTTTTCTGGTACTTTCGCAAGAATAATCTGCTCTGCCGCAAGCGTTCCTTCCGAATCCACTCCTCCGACGATATTGCCTTCCTCATCGTAGATTACCACCACGTTATAAGCCGGATTTCCTTTGTAGCTTCCCGTAAATATCAGGGAACCTGCCGGGATTTTCTTTTCTGTCCCGCTCCGTTCATAGAAATAATCCTCCTGCAGAATCCCCACAGCCCCTTCTATGCTGTCCGGCTTTGCCCCGAAGGAAATATTGTCTCCGGAGGGGCCTAACACGTCAATTTCCGATATGCTGACGGAACTCTGTCCCGGAGCCTTCAGTCTCACATAAGCGGCATCATAGGTACATACCCATGGGTCTTTATCCGCATTTTCAAAGTAAACCGTCTGGCTTCCCTTTTTGTTCTCAAACTGTCCGGTTTTCACCGTAGTCCAATTTTCGCCGTCAACACTTATCTCAATTATATAGCCGCCAATCGGCGTACCGGATTTCACGGTGTATTTTAACCCGCATACCTCAAGCACCTGATGGAACTGAAGAAGAATTGCGGCGTCCCCGCTCTTTGCATTTCCCTCGTAGGTACTCCGCTCGCTGCCGTCAATCACTTTGTTGATGGCCGGGATGGGCGCGGGCTCGCAGGGGTCTTCCTCCTCCGCGGTTCCTGTTTCATCTTCTCCCGAGGTCATATTCGTGGTCACCGTCCAATGCGATTTGTCATGGCTTCCGTCGTGGGCGATTCTCACGTCGCCAATCTTCCGGGCCATAGAGCGATAGCCGAATTTATCCACCGCAATCACTTCGTAAGTTACCACCCTGTTGTTGATGGTATACACACGGTCCACATAAGTATTCTCCGTTGAAAATCCTACCACCTGCCGCACGGGCTTGCCGTCTTCATAGTGATATCTGGCAATCTCATATCCCAAAAGCACTTCCGGGTTTGCAGAGCATTCGATGGAGAGCGTGATTTCATTGGACTCTCTTCCGCCCGCCGAAGCCGTGCTTCCCGCTCCAATCACTTCTTTATTCTTAATAGAGCCTGAAGTGCCGTTTTCGATTTCATAAACTCTTGCGTCGTCCGTCAGGTAATACAGCGCCCGCTCCTCCGCCGGGAAATTCCTGGCGTAATTCATCGTCTCTGCGTCAGGCGTAAAGCCCCACCGCATGAAAAATTCCGTCAAATCCTTTTCCGCCGCCGCGCAGGCAAGACGCATGATGTTCTGGTCCCTGTCGCCGCCAAGCTTAAGACCGCCCGGCGCGAGGGAAGTATTTCTGCTGTAGGTATCCACCCTGGCAAAGAACAGCCCTTCGTGCTGCGCCTGATAGCTGTCGTACATTTTATAGTTATAGCCTCTGTCATAGGCCAGATGAAGCTGCCAGTACATGGCAAGCTGCGTAAACACATTGGATGCTCTTCCCACTGTGCCCGAAGTCACTTTTTTATAAACATTATCATAGGTAAAGCGTACGGAATCATTGCTGTCCGTGGATTTAGTAAGCTGCGCGAAATAGTTGTTTGTCACTTCCGCGTAAGCGTAACTTCCCTGGTTGATATTGTGGCCGATTTCATGGGAAATTCCCCAGCCAAAATAATATCCGTCAAGGTGCCTGCCCTGCTCATCCTTTGTCACGGACGGGCTGGAAGACAGTCCCGGTACTGACCCCCACTCAATTCCGATGTGATTGCCTGAGGCGTACATAAACGCGCCTGCAAACATTCTCATGTACCGGATATTCAGGTGCTGGGCCGGCATCCTGTCGGTGGCCGGCGCATCCGCATCGCTGCTAAGGCCCTTATGATGGTAAAAGAAATCCATCATCTCGTCCATCGCGTGCAGGGACCTGTTCAGCTTGTCCGCCTTTTCCTCTAAAGAACCTTTTCCAAGCCCGGCCAGAATCTGCTCCGCCGAAACGGACAGCATCATCTTGTCCAGAACGATATCCGTCGCGCCCAGAATACAGTTTTGCTTGTCATATTCCCGGTTCACCTTATTGTTTTCTCCGGCCGATTCATGGAGCTGTACATGCTGCTCTTTCTGTCCGGCCACATGGGCTTCCAGTTCCTCCACATATGCGGTAATCCGTCTCTGACGCTCTCCCGTATCGGAAACACCATACAAATTAAGTATCGGCTCTTTTGCCCCGCCGCTTACACGCACCGCGTACCTGTCGTTGTCATTATTCCCTGTATATTGCACATAAAGCGCTCCGCCGCCCTCGCATGCCAGACTTTGAATCGCCGGTATGGTAATTTCATTGCGGCCAATCTTAAGGGACGCCACCTCCGACGCAAACGCGCCCGCCTCCGCATGATACTGCGTGGCAATCAGCTTCAGATTGGAATTGGAGCCGGTTTTTAAGCTTTCATGCCCTACATAGATAACAACCTGCTCTCCCTCGTAAGCCGTGACTCCTAAAGGCTGCCATGCGTTCAGGCCGCCAAAGCCCAGATGCTTGTCTTTTGCCGCAGTGATTTTCGGCTGTACCTGAATAATATCCGAAAACTCCGTGGTCAGAAGCCCCTTTGCATTATCCAGCTCCCTTTGGAGCATATCCCTTTCCGGATGATATTCCCCGCTCTTTTCGTCCTTTGTGTCCAGACGCTTCTGCAGCGCGGCGATTGTTTCCTCATTCACTCCCGCCTTTAAGGAGGTATGCAAATCGTCCGCATACAGCGCGAGAATGTCGTCCTCCAGGCTGTCGTAATGATAGAAATTCACTTCGGCGATGGTAATATTGTAAAGATTGTATCCTCTCGAAAAGCCCAGGCGGATTTTATTTGCCGTAACCGGCTCCGCCAGCTTAATCAGGTAATACTTTCTTCCGTTTGCATCCGTTCTTTGCACTACTACAGGATTCTTTGCGTAAGTGCCGTCCGGGTGTTCCCTGTCATAATAGTAAACCGACACGCCGGCATAGGATGCGATATCCTCGGGTTCCGCAAAGGTGATGTAACTCATCTCATAATAATCGTCCAGCGTAAATAACAGTCCCTTGTTCGGCGCCACATATGCCGCGCCGTCGTCCCAGTCAAGAACCTGATAGCAGGAACCGTAATCCTTGTCCACCGTTCCCAGTGCGCTTTTCTTTCCGGCGTCAAGAGGGCTTGCCACCATGGCGCCTCTTCCGTGGGATACATCTAAAATATGGGCGCTGATTTTTCCTTTTCCGTTGGATTCGTTTATCAGCTTATAATTGGGCATCTCGGCGGGCGTAATGATACTTGTCCGTGCTTCCGAATGAATGGAAGGCGCGCTTTCTCCCAGACTGTTTACACCTGTCACGTATACCTCGTATAATGTCTGGTCCTCCAGACCGTTGATTTCATATTGATTTTTTGCAACGCCTGTTATCTTCTCAAAGGAGCTGTCGCCGGACTTCTTATAAAATACGTTATAAGTATCCGTGTCCTCCATGTTCTTCCAGCTCATGCGCACGCATCGGTATCCGCCTGTTGCTTTCAGATTGTCGGGCGCGTCGGGCTGTTTCGAAACGACAGGCGTCGCAGACACCGCTCCGCTCCACGGGCTGACCCATGTGCCGTTCACCGAGCGCACACGCACCTGATAGGCTTCTCCGTTTTTAAGCTTATCTTCTTTGAAAGATTTTACTTCCAGACTGTTTGAAGCGGCCCGGACAATTTCCGAATCGCCGCCATAGCTGATTTCCACTTCATAACCGGTAATATTCGTCTCCGCGTTCCATGTCAGGAAAAAGGATTTATCCGCCGCAGTGTAAGACAAATTCCCCGGAATATTCATATCCGGCTCGGGAATGCGTTTCTCCATGTCATTTAAAAATTCCACCCGGGAAATTTCGGCCAGAGAACCGCCGGAGCTTGTTTTGTTAATTACAAAAGTCACTTTTTTTACGGCAACGCTTGTTCCCAGATTAATTTCCAGAAGATTATCCTGACCGCTGGCAGAAGACGCCGGCGTCACGCCGCCTTCCTCCGATACAGCCCGGCCCACCTCCATTATCTGACCGTTCCATATCTCCTTTTCAATGGGGATATCGCTCCCCTCTACCTCCACAAGCACAACGCCGCTTTCAATGGTATCGCTCCCCATGGTAATGGCAATCTGCTCCACGGCCGTCCCCTGGCCGCTTTCCTCCTGAGCCTTGCTTTGAAGGTTAAATCCGATTTCCACCGGCGCAGACTCCGAGATTGCCCCGCCCTGAGCATTCTGAAACCTGACGGAGCCGCTCTCGCCCTGCAGGAGCTTCTGTAAATCGCCGTCCCCCTGCACCCGCGTGGTGTCCGGGTTCATATTTACCTTTACCGCGTCCGAGGACACGCTTTCCGCCAGAGTCGCGCTGGTACTCAGGCTTTCATCCATTGACATGGAACGATTGCCGGCGTAAAACTGCAAATCCAGAATATCGGTCACGCCGTCTCCGTTCAAGTCTGTCATTCCGCCCCCGTTTCCGTTACTCATAGCGGCAATAATGACACTTCTGTCACTACTATCAATCTTTCCGTCTCCGTTGACGTCCCCGATAAACATCACGCCCGGACGGGCCTTATCACTTTGCAAGTCCGCAAACCCGGTGTGAATCTCCACTGTCCTGGTATTTTTATCCACATCTATGTACTGTTCATAGGTAACAAACCCGGGCGCGGACACTTCCAGACGGTATTTCCCCGCCTCCAGCCCGGAGTAGAATACCGGATGCTTTTCCGAATTATTCTCCAGCGTAACGCTCTTTGCCTCTTCAATCCGGTTCCCGTCCTTATCAAGGGTGACAACCATGTTGATTTTCGCATTGGGCGCAATCGGAAGCGCGTTTCTCAGAATCACCTCTACGCCGCCCCTGGGATTATCCGAAGCGTTCGCGCTGTTCCAGTCCCCGCCGTCTGAAGACGACGGCAAAACTTCCCCCTCCGGCGAACCGGTGGGAGACGCGGACGGAGATACCGACGGCGACCCTGACGGAGACGATGAGGGTACGGCATCCGCTGACGATGTGGGAGACGCCGACGCGGATGCGGAGGGTGATGCCCCTTCAGAAGACATAGGCGTCGTTTTGGGAGACGGCAGCGGCGTCACTGTGCCGCCGGGCTCCCCGCTCCCTTCCGGAGTTGCGGACGGCAAGGCTCCTTCCCCTTCTGTTTTTTCGGGAGATGACGTGGGTGTCATATCAGTTTCTGACACTGTTGTCGTTGTTCGTGTTCCCAAAGAAGATGCTGTTGGCGATACGGTTACCCCATTTCCGGTATCTTTCATTTCCCCCGCATGGGCCGGAAAAGTACATGTTACTACCAGGCCAAGCGCCAGCAGCCAGGCTGTTATCCGTTTCATTGGTCTTGTTCTCCTCTTCTTTTGTTCTTTCTATTCTTTTTTAGGCGTCGCTAAAGTTACTTTTACTGATACGCCAATAAAAGTAACCCGCAAAGCATTGCCATAATTCCAGTTTTTCATGTTTTGACAGTCGTTAGTATATCATTCCCTTTCGGATTTTTCAAGTGGATTGAAGGGCTGACGCGGATATATCGCGCTTAATTATAATTTAAAGTAACAAGGAATTTTATAGGTGTCGCCCAAATGATGCGCAGTCTATTGTCCGCTTTTTGCTTTATGTCAATGAGTTTGATGAATTCGGGCAAACTGCCCGGAGCTGTTTTATATCACCAATTATCACGCTTTTCGGGGTATGTATCGAGGCGGGAGAACAGAACTTGTGAGCCCCGGTTGGGTGGAGAAAAATATCTTTGGACATGGCGCTCCTGGCGAATGCTATCCCATGTATCAGGGCGGCGACCCTTTTGAAGAGGTACAGGGCATAAAAGAAGGAGATACTCCCTCATTCCTGCATCTTATCCCTCATGGAACCCATAACCCTGAACGGCCTTGGGAAGAGGGTTGGGGCGGACAGTTTTATCCTGTTAAAAACACAAAAGAGTGCAGGCATTTTTCGGATGCCGAAATTTTGCCTGTCGATGCTGCAAAGAGCATCTCCCGCTGGCGCGGGGATTTTCAGGAGGATTTTGCAAAGAGGATTAGATGGTGCATGGAAAGTTCGTACTGTCTCCCCGCATTATCAGCACAAACCTCCAACTTAAAACGCCCTCAATAAAAATGCCATATATAACGGAAGTGTCAGAATCTGTTCTGCTCTGCCCACATTATAATCCCCAAGCTTAACCGCGCTGTTTACATGATATTTTTCAGGATGCCGCAGAATCGTTTTTGCGCTTTTTGCATTTCCGGTGGCCGCTTTTACCTCGACCAACGTACATTCACCTTTGTATCGAATGACAAAATCCACTTCCAGACCGCTGTCCTTGTGGAAATAATATAGCTTACGTCCCATTTTAGCGAAAACATCCGCTATCAGATTTTCGAAAATCGCACCTTTATATCCATAAAGATTGCCTTGCAAAATATCATATTGGGTGCCATCTTCCAGCATACTGACAAACAGGCCGCAGTCCCGCATATAAACCTTAAATATATCTTTCTCAGCATTTCCATCTAAAGGGAGCTCCGTAGTTGAAAGATTGTAGCATCGGGAAATAATTCCGGCGTCCTCAATCCATTGAAGGCTTCCGGCATATTTTGCAGCCGTTGAGCCTTTTTTTACAACAGAATATTGAAATTTCTTATTCTCTTTGCCAAGTTGCTTCGGGATGGACCAGAAACACTCCCTGATACGGGATTTATCCTTTTTCTCCGCATATTTCACCATATCATCTTCATAAGAACGGACGATATCTCTCTGGATTCTCAGCACCTCGCTCATTAGTTTTGTGTCTACAAAAGTTTGTACAGCATCCGGCATACCGCCTACCACTACATACTGGCAAATCAACTGTTTCATGCGATTGTGCAGGGCTTCCGGCACAGGCGTTTCCGTTTCCAGATTCTTATTCAGCATCTCAATTACGGGTATCCCAACCCCGTTCGCCCACAGAAATTCCTCAAAATCCAGCGGATACATATCAATCACTGTTTCCGAGCCTACCGGAATAGATTTCGGTTCTTTACCATATCCCTTAACGCCCAGTAGAGAACCGGTTCCAATCACATCATACCGTCCGTCAATTCTAAAAAACTTTAAAGCTGTTCTCGCCTCCGGGCAATCCTGGATTTCATCCAGTATAAGAACGGTTTCGCCCGCCTCAAATACGGCCTCACTTCCCAACAGCGCAGACAGCATCATCACAATATTGTCAATTTCCAAAGAGCCGTCAAAAACAGAAGCATAATGCGGATTTTCGAAGAAGTTTAAATACACAACATGCTTATAGTTTTTTTTTGCAAAATCCAAAACAGAAAAAGTCTTTCCGCACTGACGGCACCCCTTTATAATTAATGGTTTATGATTTGCTGTATTTTTCCAATCCGTCAGACTCTGTTCAATTTTTCTTTTCAGCATAACTTTTATCTCCTTAACCTGTTTAATCTACAGCATATCCAAAAATAACAACTTTTTCAAGGGACTTTTAATCAAAACTATAAACTTTTTCAAGGGACTTTTCCCGCGCACTTGCAACTTTTCCGTAAAAATCGGCACAGGCTATTCCTGCGCCATTTGCACCAGATGCACTGCCGCCAAAAACAAAACCGGCATCACAAAACCTCCAGACCGATTCATTACATATCAGTCTGGAGATTTCCATTTTTCATATTCTCAATTGTCAGTCCATTCGTAATCTTTCAACAATGCTCTGTTTTTCCAGATTCTTAAAGCATATAAGAGGAACCAGCACCGCAAATACCAGAAGAATCGGGGTACAGATATTAAGCGGCAGCAAGGTGAAGCGGAAAGTCGTAAAACCTCCGGCCACCATACCGCGGATTCCCACGCCGACCGCCAGCGCGCTGACAATGTAGGATACCGTCAGTGTAAGTCCGGCGTAGCAGAGCCCTTCATACACCAGCATCCTGCAAAGCTGCTTTTTCGTCATTCCCACGCTCTGTATCATGGCAAACTCACGCCTGCGGGATATAATGGCTGTCATCATGGAGTTGACAAAGTTCAGCACGCCCACCAGAGCGATAACCACACTAATCGCATTGCCCATAACGGCGGCAGAACGGGTTTCGGCCTCATACTGCCGTGCTTTAGACTGGCGGGAGGTAACCGGCAGACTGCTGTCCACCGTGGCCGCATAGTTATTCAGCCAGTTTTGTACAGTGCCGATATGGTCGTCATCCACATTAAGAAACAGTTTCCGTATGGTGTTATCCGGCCAGTTCTGCCGGAAGGTTTCGGCCGGCAGGATGAAATGCTGTTCCATGGCATCCGGCGCTCCCGATTCTGACGCGCCGTCGTCAACCGGGTTCAGCGGAAAGACAACGGCCATAACCGTATAGTCCTTGCCCTCCAGCGTAACGGAGCCGCCCACAGGCGGGACGGGAAGAACAAAATACTCATCTTTCTGAGAAACTGCCGGTCCCACAGCCAGAATATAATCTCCCCCGGAAAAAGCATCCTCATCAAAACTGCCTTCCATAATATATTGCTCCTGGGTAATGACATCTAACGGAACGCCTTCCAGTCCGAATACCACGGCATTCATCTCCCGCGTATCGACTGCCTGATGAAAAGCGTCCACGCCGGCAGGGTCATAGCTGGCCCAGTCCGCCAGCAAATCCTCGGTATAAAAGCCTTTCAGGTTTTCTTTTGTCTGCTCGTCAAACTGCCAGACAAGCTGATGGGAATACTTGCGCCCAAAAGCCTCTATCCCATCCATGGTCTCCAATTCCTGCACCAAATCTTTTCCCAGCGTTGTCCCCCGGGGATTGTAGCCGCCAATATAATTATCGCTTGTGACGTCGGTCAGTTCAAAGTCCGCAATCATCAAATCCGACAGATACTTCTCCATGTCAAAGGCCGCGTTCTTCGCGTAAAAGCAGCTAAGCAGCACAAGGCCCAGTGTCAACGAACAAATCACCGTGATTGTGCGTTTCCTGTTGCGGCCAAGATTCCCCCATGCCATCCCTGCAAGGGAAGCGCCTGTTTCACCGCGTTTTGTCTTTTTCCTGCCGGAAACGGCGGCGTCATTCATTCGCAGAGCCTCCACCGGGGATACCTTAGCGGCCAGTCTCGCGGGGCGAAGGCAGGAAATGATAACCGTAAGCCAGCCAAAGAGTGCCGAACCAATAAAAATCAGCGGATTGACGGACACTGTGCTGCCGCCCTCCAAAATTCCGGTAAAAGCCGGCACCAGCACCACGCCAAGCAACCAGCCAAGTAATAGGCCAACAGGAATGCCGATTAAGCACAGGCGGTTGGCCTGCCCGTAGATTAATTTTTTATTCTGCCGGTTTGTCGCGCCCAGCGTCTTTAATTTTCCGTAAAACTGCACATCGGCGGTAACGCTAATCTGAAAGATGTTGTAGATGATAAGATAGCCTGCCACAAAAGCCAGCGCCATGCCAAAGTACATGGGAAGCGTTTCCTGAAGCGCCGTCGCCCCCATCTCCGGCAGGTAGGCCAGATTGACGCTATATTCCAGACCGTCAAGCCCTGTGTCAGACAAAATACGGTTCATTGTGGATTCGATATTGCTGTCGCTGTAAAGGCTGACCTGTACCATATGGCGTCCCAATATATTGTCTCCCGCCGGGAGCTGCCCTTTGGTCATCTGATTTGCATATTCCCGGCTGACCCATGCCATGCTGGCATAGACGGAGTCGTTCCCTTCCCAGAAACCGCAAAGGGTAAACACTGCCTGCATCGGCTCCTCCCCGGAATCGGAAATGTCTTTCCGCCATTCCAGCGTAACCGTCTGGCCGACTTCAAGGGGAATGCCTAAACGTTTCAGCGCGATGGTATCCATCGCCACTTCGTCGGCAGACTGCGGCATCCTTCCGGTTGTTGGGGCGGCAAAGCCGTGCGCCGCATAGCCGTCGTCCGCCCAGCGTATTTCCACCTGCCGCCCTCCCAGTTTGTCGTTTTCCGCCAGCCCAAGCACAATACTATGTCCCAGCTCCTTCACATCCGGGTGGGCCGCCAGTTTTTCCGCCTGCAAAGGAGTGATGGACTTACAGCTTGCCTGCGTGTTGTAACCGGTCTGCCGGAAGGTCATTTCAATCAGGTTCTCGCTCATGCTTTGGGCCAAAGTAAATAACGTCGTGAACATTAGGGTAGTCATTACAATCGCCAGAACGGCTACCAGATTGCGGCCTTTATTTTTACGGAATATCCGCTGTCCAATCGTTTTAATCGGATTAAATTTTTCCTGTTTTTTGCTTCTTCTCATTGGACTGGCCTCCTTACTGCAGCGCAATGCGGCCGTCTTCAATCCGAACGATTCGGTCTGCCATCTGTGCAATTTCCGGGTTGTGGGTAATCATCACAATCGTCTGACGAAATTCTTTACCGGTCATCTTCAGCAGGCCGATTACATCATTGCTGGTTTTGGTATCCAGATTTCCGGTAGGCTCATCGGCCAGTATAATGGAGGGCTTGCTTGCCAGAGCCCGTGCAATCGCCACACGCTGCTGCTGTCCCCCGGACAGATTGTTGGGCAGACTGTCCAGTTTCTTTTCCAGCCCCAGAAGCTTAACCACCTCCATGATAAAATCCCTGTCCGGCTTACGGCCGTCAAGAGCAATGGGAAAAATAATATTTTCCCAAACGCTGAGAACCGGAATCAAATTATAATTCTGGAAAATAAATCCAATCTGTTTGCGGCGGAAAATGGTAGCCTGCTCACTGTTTAGCCTGGCAAGCTCTGTTTCTCCCACCCGGATACTGCCCTCGCTGGGAGTGTCAAGGCCGCCCAGCATATTAAGAAGAGTGGATTTGCCGGACCCCGACGTGCCAATGACAGCCGTAAATTTTCCCCTTTCAATCTCCAGGTCAACACCATCCAGTGCCTTTACCAGCGTTTCGCCTTTGCCGTAATATTTTTTGAGGCCGATGGCCTTTAAGATTATTTCCATAAGCTGTCCCTCCTTGTGCTCTTTAGAGCATTGCTCCTTTTGATACATTCAGTCTACCAGACCAATGTCTCATTTCAGGCACATGAAAGGTACATTTTTGTAACTCTTTTATTCCGCCCGGCGCATTCTCTCGGTCAGGCTTCCTTTTGTAATAAACCGCAGACAAACGGTAGGAGTCGCTATGGCCAAAAGCAATATAACCGGCAGCAGCACCCACAAAGGCAGCACTGAGAAACGATAGGCGATACACCAGGACTCCATAGATGCTACCACGGCCGGCATCACGGCTGCCGCGAAAAATATGACCGCCGGCACAAGCAGCAAATACATCAGCGCCGCATGGAAAACGCCTTCCAGAATCACCAGGCAGCGCAGTTGGCTGTTTGTCATACCCAGACTTTCATAAACCGCAAACTCCGATTTCCGGCTGACCGTCTTGACCACCAGCATATTCACAAAATTGACAAGCGCAATACCGAGCAGTACCAGCCCAATCACCAGATTCGGCAGCACCTCATTCAGCCGCCCCGCTTCAAAATTTGCCGCGTATTCGCTGCGGCGTGTAATTCTTATGCCCCGGTTCATGCCCTCCTCGTAGGAATCCAGATAGGCTTCAAAGGAAGCCTGCCCGGCCGGATGAATATCAACTGCCAACTGGCGGTACGCCTGCCCCGGAAACAGAACGTCAAATTGCGCCATGGGCAGGATATATGCAAGATGGAAAGATGCCTGTATGCTGTTTAAGCCGCTGATGTATGCGTCATCGTGCATCACAGAGCCCAATACGGTATAGACGTGCCCGTTCAGTTCTACCGTCTCCCCCGCTGCCGGAGTGGAAATCCCTTCGTTATAAGCGCCTGCCGCCAGAACATAATCCCCGGATGCAAAGGCATCCGCGTCAAAACTGCCGCTGGTAAAAGGACAGTTATCCAGTACATATTGCAGATAAGCCCCGTCCAGTCCGATAATAAGCCCTCTATACCCGCCGGTCTGTTCCAGCCGTTCAAGACCGTCACACCATTCCGGATAAGCTGCCTGAGTTTCTTTCAACGTCATTGTTTCATCATAGGGCTGATTGTAGTAGTCCACAATACGTCTTTGCAGCTCATCGGACGCAGTCAGATCTGCTTCATGGCTTTTTAAAGCGCTGACGGCGGTAACTTCCGGGCGGGCCTGCAATTCCTTTACGGTACTGTCGGTAATGCCGCGATTGTTCTCGTTATACCGCTGCACGTAAAGGTATGCCGAACCATCCACAAATCTGTAATTCCATGGAAAAGCCCCGGCCAGGTACATATCTTCCCGAAAGCTCACATACTGTATCCAGATTGAGCTGAGCAGAACCGCCGCTGCCAACAGGTAAAATGCCGATAAAACGGTGCGCCACCGGTTCCGGCCAAATGTAGTGCGCAGCGCCAGAATCGTGAGGGTTGTGCGTCCGTCCGAACCGCGTCTGTGCCGCGGCACGGGCCCCGTTGCCAGACTGGCCGTCTGTACCGGCGTCATCCGCGACAGGCGAATCGAGGGAAGCAGATACGCTGACAGGGTGGTGAACAGGGTGCAAAACGCCGCCGCCCCAAATGGCAGCCAGGAAAGAAAATAAAGCGCGGGATTCTCCTCCATTCCTTTAATCATCCGGGTGGTTATCACAAAGTGAAATCCAAATCCCAACGCCCAGCCCGGAAAAAATCCAAGGAAAGAAACGATACAGCCCTGCTCCAGCAACAGGCGGCGAATCTGCCGCGGTGTCATTCCCAGTGATTTCAGGCTTGCATAATACATGGTATCCTGCCGCGCCGCCACATGAACGATGCAGTAAATCATCAAAAAGCCGCATAGCAGCACCAATAATGTGGGAGAATAGAACGGCATCGCCTCCTGCATCGCCTGTTCCCGACGCGCTTCGTTTCTGGCTAAGTTGGTTGTGAAACTAACCCCGGTAATGCCCTGTTCCTCCAAAACAAGAGCCGCCTGCTGTTCCAAATCTCCAGCCTGATGCAGGTTCACCCCAAGCGTCACATTATGACCGTCCTTGTCCTGATAATCCGGAACCAGTTCCAGTGCAGTGCCGGCGGATATCCACGCGCAGGCTTCGGTGAAAATTGTAGGGCTAATCCACCAGCCGCACAGCGTAAATTCCGTGGAATGGGCCTCTCCCTCCGGGTCCGTCCAGTGCACAGTCACAGGCATTCCCAGTTTGCGGGGAACGCCAAGAGAATCCATGGTAAACTCATCCAAAGCTATCTCGCCCACCTTTTCCGGCAGCCTTCCCGTGTCGGGGACGGACAATACGCTTTCCGCATAGGCCCGGTCTGTAACAGCCAGCTTTACCAGCCGCCGTCCCATCATCGGGTCGGTAAGCTGTCCTATGGTACTGAGCCGGACACTGTTTTTTACACTGGCGTTTCCAGCGATGGCATCCGCCTGCTGATTCGTCAGTCCTGTATAGAGAATCTGGCTGACAGAGCCATAGGCGTACTGGTAACTGAGCAGAAAGGCCCCCTGAACGGAGCTCCCCAGCAAAAACACAAAAGTATAAAGCGCCGTAACCAGCGCTGCAGCCATTATCAATATGCAATTTTTGCCACGATGGAATTTGAAATCCCGCTTTATCAGGGTACGGCAGACTTTCAGGTTGTTATTTGCCAGCATGGCCCGCCCTCCTTACTCATAGATACGTCCGTCTTCAATGCGTATGATTCTGTCAGCCATTTGAGCAATCTCAAGATTGTGCGTGTTCATAACTAATGTCTGATGATAGGTTTCCACTGACAGTTTCAACAGACCCAGCACATTTTGCCCGTTTTGGGAGTCCAGATTTCCGGTAGGCTCGTCCGCCAGAAGAAGGGCGGGCTTCGCAATCAGTGCCCGCGCAATCGCCACCTGCTGCTGACCGCCGCCGGAAAGCTCCTGCGGGTAGGCGTTCTGTCTGTCCTTCAAATGCAGAAGTTCAATCATTTCCGAGTAAAAATCCGGTTCGGGACCACTTCCCGCGAGACTTAAGGGGAACAGAATATTTTCCCTGACTGTAAGCGTGGGAACCAGATTAAAGCTTTGGTAAACAAAGCCAACCTTGCTGCGGCGAAATACCGCCAGTTCCTTTTCTTTCAAACCGGATAGCCGGATGCCATCCACAATGACTTCGCCCTCGTCGGGAGTATCCAACCCGCCTATTATATTTAACAGCGTAGTCTTTCCCGAACCGGACGCGCCGATGACTGCCGTAAATTTTCCTTTCTCAATGGCAAGGTCAATGCCGTTCAGGGCGTGTACGGCGCTTTCTCCTTTTCCGAAAGTTTTATAAAGATGTTGTACCGTTACAATATCCATGGGTTGATTCCTCGTTTATATTTTTTGTTTAGAAAAGCGTATAAAAAAACTAACTGAGCAGATAGACGGAAAAGGTCGTTCCCTCTCCCACCTTTGACTTCACGCTGATATATCCCTTCTGCCGGGTCACAATTCCATTCGCCAGATACAGGCCAAGACCAACCCCTTCTTCTGCAGCAACTTCCTCCGCCCGGTAAAACCGCTGAAACACATCATTGTAGTGTTCCTTTGGGATTCCAATGCCGGTGTCGGAAATATCTATGCGGGTGTAGAACTGCCAGGGACAGACCGTGACGGAAACGCGCCCTCCCTCCGGCGTGTACTTGATTGCATTGTCCAAAATATTTCCCATCGCTTCCGCTGTCCACTTTATATCGTGCCGTACCATTATGTCTGCGCCGCATTGCGCGGACAATTCTATGTTTTTCTGCTCCGCTTTTGCCCATACGGTATTCATGGCCTGTGCAATGGTATCGTTCAGACGGGCCAGCACCGGGTTTAAGGCAAATGTGCCGGTTTCCAGCCGCGACATTTTAATCAGAGACTGCATCAGAAAATCCAGCTTGCCAATCTGTGCGTCCATCGTGTTGAGAAACAGTTCCCGTTTTTCTTCGGGAATACCGGGGCGGTGCAAAATTCCGGTATAGAGTTTCATATTGGCCACAGGCGTTTTCACCTGATGAGAGATGTCGCTGACCAGACTCTGCAAAGTCTCTTTATCCTGCCGGCTCTGCAGACGGCCTTCATGCATAATGTCATAATATTGCAAAAGCTTGCCCTGCACCTTTGCCGTCAGAGAATCCTCATAGGGATGAAAGTTCTGCGGCCGGCGGTCCGCCATCGCGGCGTCTATGGTTTCACAGACATCGTCCGCAAACTTCTCAATTTGATACCGCTGTAAAGCGCACCAGAAACCGGCCGCCAGAAAAATACCGGCACACACAGCCAATATGCCATACCGGGTTGACGCTTTGGGAATATACTCCCATAACATCCAGATAAGCGCCGCCGCAAGACCGGAGGATGCTATTGCCAGAAAGGAGCAGATGATTCTGAATTGCCAGGTTTTCATCAAGAAGCTCCTTTCCAGATGTATCCCATCCCCCGGACAGTCCTGATATATGTATGGGTTTCATCCTCTATTTTGGAACGTAAACGGTTCATTGTAACCGTCAGTGTGTGGTCATCAATGAAATTACCGCCGCTGTCCCACAGCTTCTCCAATAAAATTTGACGGGTAAGTATCTTTCCCGCATTTTCCGTAAGCGCCAGCAGCAGCTTATACTCGTTTGGCGTAATCGAAAGTTTTTCTCCTCCCCGCCATGCAGTCAGCGCAGAGAAATCCAGCGCCAGATAGCCATCGCTCCACCGCCGCTCCGGGGACTCCGCCGCATTTTTATTTCCCCTGCGCAGCGCAACCGCCACACGGCGCAGCAGTATCTGCATATTAAAGGGCTTGGTCACATAATCTTCTGCCCCAAGCTCAAAGCCATCCAGTATATCCTGTTCCAGGTCATTTGCCGTCAGGAAAATCACCGGCAGCTCCGGATGAACCTGCTTTATGGTACGGCACAGCTCAAAGCCGTTCCCATCCGGTAAGTTCACATCCAGCAAAACAAGGTCAAAATTATCGTCCCGAATCAGCAGCTCCGCTTTCCTGCAATTATAGGCGGCAACTGTGATGTAACCGCTGTTGTCAAGTTCAAAACACAGTCCGGCACTTAATGCCAGGTCGTCTTCTATTACTAAAATTTCTTTCATATTTTTTAACATCACCTTCATAATGCATATTGCATTGAACTTATTATACCCCTAATCTCCTGCAAAGTTAAGATAAAAACTCCGCAGGATAACCTGCGGAGTCCATATTCTTGTATTTGTATAATTGTTCTGCCTATCTCAAGATAAAATTCCAGAAAATTATCTCTTACTGAACCTTAAATATTGATTTTAAGCCATTCTAATACATTTGGTCAGTTACGTGTTCTTTACCGGAAATATCTCCTAGCTATACAACCCGTTTTTACAAAAAAATTGGGAACGAGTAAAAACCCATTCCCTACAAAAATTTAATTTTTTTATCGTGTATTTATATTAACACGGTTCATATATATAGTCAATAACTTTTTTAACAAATGTATATGCCGTTTTTATACACTCATTTTTATCAAAATACTCTTTATTTTTTACTGCACGACCATCTATAAATTCTTGTATTTGCTTAAATCTTTTCTCTTTTACAACATCTACATTGATAAATAAGTTGTAAACATAAAGTAACGAAACAAAATCATACAAAAACTTATTACTCAATTTGCTCTTTCTCATAGACGCACCTATTCCGTCTATATTTGAAACAAATTTCATAATTTTTACAGACGGCTTGTTTGTTCCTTTTTGCAGTTTATTTATCAGACAATTACTATGAGCAGTTGCATTTCTTAAATCTCTAATAGAATACAACAACTCACTATCCTTTAAACGCCCCGAGTATCTCTCCGTATAATATTCATACAACTTAACCATATCTCCAAAGGATATTAATTCCACAAATACCCATACTGGGAAATATGGATAATACTTCTCTATCAATTCTCTGCAATATTCACTGGATTTATGCTTCTGTATGTTCTGACAACTTCTCTCATACTTTGTAACGAATCTTCTGATAATATCATACCCATCTTCTTCCGGATTATTCTCTATATCTTTTAGTAATTTCGTTTTAAGAGCATGCTCAACATCCAGACACATTTGTAATATTAAATAACGCAAATGCATATCAATTGTTGACAATTCCTGCAAATACGCAAAATCAAGATTTATGTACTCACCATTACTTTTTCGTTTGTCATAATTCGATCTGTAAGATGCCAGTTTCATGTAATAATTATTATTTTGTAGAAAAATCTTTGCATCTTCTTCCTTTACTATATCAAATTTTATTCCCTTTATTTTCATATGAGATATCAATTCATCACTTGTTTTAAGCAATTTCATAGGAATTCTCCTTTGTACTTTTTATCCTTATACAATATAATCGATGACAATAAAAGACATTTTTCGGTACCATATCTCATTAATTATAATTATACATAAGCAATTAATTTAATTATAGCAACAGTTTGTCAGTTACTTGTTAGTTATGTGTCAGTTACCGATAGAATTTCATAGAAATTGCTACTGTTTCACCAAATCAAACCGTATACAAAAACCCTTGAAAACATTGCGTTTTCAAGGGTTCTAATAGTCCTTTTATAGATTTTGTTATTATCTCTTGGAAAACTGCGGTGCACGACGGGCTGCTTTCAGACCGTACTTCTTTCTCTCTTTCATACGAGGGTCTCTGGTCAGGTAACCGGCTTTCTTAAGAACCGGTCTGTAATCTGCGTCCACCTGAAGCAGTGCTCTTGCAATACCGTGTCTGATTGCTCCGGCCTGGCCTGTGTATCCGCCGCCGCGTACGTTTACAAGAACGTCATACTTGTCAACGGTATCCGTTGCCGTCATGGGCTGACGTACGATTACCTTCAGGGTTTCGAATCCAAAATAATCATCTATAGGTCTTTTATTAATTACAATTTCACCTTTACCGGGCATTAAATAAACTCTGGCAACTGATTTTTTTCTTCTGCCTGTGCCGTAGAATCTTGCTGATTTAGCCATTTTAATCTTCTCCTTTCAGTCCCTCTTAAAATGTTAATACTTCGGGCTTCTGAGCCGCCTGTTTGTGCTCAGGTCCTGCGTATACGTAAAGCTTGGTATACATCTGTCTTCCTAAAGGTCCTTTGGGAAGCATGCCTTTAACGGCAAGCTCTACTACTCTTTCGGGCTTCTTGGCCATCATCTCGCGCAGAGTGGTCTGTTTCAAACCGCCTACGTATCCCGAATGATGGTAGTATATTTTCTGGTCTAATTTCTTACCGGTTACTTTTACCTTATCAGCGTTTACAATAATCACGTAATCTCCCATATCTAAAAAAGGAGTAAATATGGGCTTGTTTTTACCTCTTAAAATTTTGGCCGTTTCTGAAGCCAAACGTCCCAGTGTCATATTTGTAGCATCCACCACATACCATTTTCTTTCAATTGTGGCCGGATTGACCATAGCTGTCTTCATGATATTTCCTCCATTATACTTATCTTGGCATATGCCCTGTCTGAATTGCGCATACGTTTTGTCCGCATGAGCGCATGACAAATAATCTTCTGTCGCTGTCCGTCTGTATATCAGGCAGATGTCCGGGCCGCCGGAACACTTCAGAACACCAACAAATATTTATCTATAATGTTTTGCCCGGGGAATGTTGCAAACCCGTCTTGTAAAGGCGGCGTTTGTCAGGCAGAACATTATGAAACCTTTTCGCACTGAATAATTATATGATACGCTTAAAGGCGTGTCAACCCCAAATTTTACACAAACACGGAAATCAATTTTCAGATTCCGGTGAGAGTATGCAGAGTCAGAAAGGCTGTC
>CAJTMZ010000029.1:0-4203 GCA_910577445.1 uncultured Lachnospiraceae bacterium
TAATCCGAATGCCCGCCTCCAGAACGTCCTCGTCCTCCATCAGTTCAAGGGTTCCCTTGCCCCCTCCGAAGAGCTCTTTAAATACCTTGTCAAATTCCCGGCCTATTTCGGCGAATTTTTCGTTAAACTGTTTCCGCATAGCGGTGTCAAGCTCTGTGATAATTCCTTCCAGCGTTTTCTCCGCCTCCACCAAATCGTCGTGCTGGGTCTTTAAAAACTGATAACGCTCCATTAAATTCCTGTAATCCTCAATGGCGTTGACGTTGACGTCTCCTAACTTTTTGATTTGCTCTTTCAGGGCGGCAATCTCCTTTTTCATGGCGGACAAATCCGTCATTTCCGCGTTCCGCAGAGCCGCCGCGTCGGATAATGTGATTTCGTACTCGTCCCACATATAGTTAATCTGGCCTTCCAGACTGTCCTGCAGCTTTTCTTTCTGGGAATTTAACCGGTAAACCTCCTTGTCCAGTCCCGTCATTTTTTCCGCCAGGGATTCCCTGTCCTTAAAGAAGTTTTTCTGTTTGGAGGACAGTTCTTCTTTCTTTTCCATATCCTCTTTCAGCTTCTTCTCCGTGTCCCCCAAAGTGGTATAGGAAGCGGCAATGGTCTGCTCGATGGTGGCAATGTTGTTTTGTCTGCTGACGGATTCCTCCCGGTTTTTCTCAAGGCTTTCGTTAATCTCCTCAAGTTCCCCCACGTAACGGCCGATTTCGCTGTCGATTCTCTCCACGTTCTGCTGATGGAACTGTTGCTGCTGAAGCATTTTCTCCACTTCCAAATCCCACTCCGACACGTGGGCGGACTGGGCGGATTCCTCCTTGCGCTCCCCTTCCAGCTCCATCTGGAACTTGCGGATTTCCTGCTCCGCTTTCTGCTCGAAAAGCTCCGAATCCTCCAGCTCTTTCTGGATTTCCAGTTTGCTGGCTTTGATTTCCTGAATCTGCTGCTCGATTTCCCCGGCCTCCGTTTTCAGCTCCATAGAGCCTTCTGAAGCCTCGTTCCGGCGTTCTTCGGCCTTTATCACATTGAGCCGCGCCGTGTTCTGCTCGATAAACTTTCTCTGCAGCTTTGCTTTATCCTCCTCCAGTGAAAGACGCAGCTTATTTCTCTGCGATTTAATGGTTTCTATATCGTTTAAAAGCGTATCTATCTGCGTCAGGAACTTCTTGATATTGCCTTCAAGCTCCTCCATCTCCCTTCTCCGGCCGAGAAGGTTGCTGTTATTTTTGTATGCGCCGCCGCTGATAGCGCCGCCGGGTACCAAAAGCTCCCCTTCCAGCGTTACCATACGAATCGTATAACGGTATTTTCCGGCGATTTTCACCGCATGGTCAATATTGTCAACCACCACAATCCGTCCAAGGGTAGCCCGGGCCACATTTCTGTATTTGCCATCCACCCGGACAAGCTCGTCCGCAAGGCCAATCACGCCGCTTTCTTTTAATACCTCCTGGTTCTTAAATTCCTGGGTATTTCCGATACTGGTGAGGGGCAAAAAGGTGGCTCGCCCGGCTCTTGCCTGCTTCAGGCGGGTAATCATCCGTTTGGCGGTTTCCTCGTCCTCCGTGACAACGTTCTGGATATTTCCACCAAGGGCGGTCTCAATCGCCATCTCATATTTTTTGTCCACCTTTATAATATCCGCGACAACGCCTATAATACCCTTTTCCTGCTCCCGGTATTCCATTACCTTCTTCACGCCGCCGCCGTAGCCTTCGTACCGTTCGGTAAGATTGGTTAAAGCGTCCAGCTTTGATTTTTCCTGATGATAACTAATCTGGGTATCCCGGAGCTTTTTGTCCTTGCCGGCCAGTTCCTCCCGCATCAGGGTCAGCCGCTCTTCCTTTTCCTCCTGAGAATCGTTTAAAGCGCGGATTTCCTCATTGATGCGTTCAAATTCTTCCTGAAGCCTGCTGATAGCCGCTTCCTGCTGCGCCTCGTCGGACTTGATGCGAAGAAGCCGGGAGGTGAGTTCCGCCTTCCGGATATTAATCTGTTCCGTCATGGTATCGTAACGGCCCAGCTTTGACTTGATGGTCGCCCTTGTGTTTAAGGTTTCGATAATGGTATTTTTCCCGGACTCAATCTCGCTGTTTAGCTGCTCGATTCTTGCCTGAATCCCCAGGAGCTTTTCCCTTGCCTCGTCCCTTGCCTTTTGCAATTCTGCAACTTGTCCGTCAATTACCGCCTTATCTGCAAGAATTCCTTCTTTATCAAGCAGCTTTGCGTCCATTTCTCTGGTGACGGCTTCCTTCCGGGCACTGAAATGCTCCTCGTTGCTTTTGGCGGATTTAATCTGTTCCTTTAATACATTGATTTCCCCCTCCAGCTTTCCCCGAAGCATACTGGTGTCGGTGAGCGAAGTTCTTTCGGATTCAATTGCTTCCTCCAAAAGCCCTATCTGCTCCTGAATCTGCTCATATTCCTCTTTTATCTTTTCATACTGGGACGTGGTCTGCTCCAAATCGCCGCTTGCAATCTCGTACTTGCCCTCTACGGCTTCCAAATCTGCTTTCAGACGGTTGTTTTCCAGAAGGAACATATTCACGTCCAGCGTCTTTAATTCCTCTTTCTTTTTCAGATAGGTTCTGGCTGTCTCGGACTGCTTCTCCAAAGGGCCAATCTGCTTTTCCAGCTCGGAGAGAATGTCGCTTACCCGGACAAGATTTTGCTTTTCGTCCTCCAGCTTTTTCTGGGCGGCCACCTTTCGTTTCTTAAACTTTACGATGCCTGCCGCCTCGTCAAAAAGTTCTCTCCTCTCCTCCGGCTTACCGCTTAAGATTTTATCAATCTGTCCCTGCCCGATAATGGAATAGCCCTCCTTGCCGATTCCGGTATCGTAAAACAGCTCGTTTACGTCTTTCAATCTGCAGGGGGCTCCGTTTAAGAGATATTCGCTTTCACCGGAACGGTAAATTCTTCTTGCAACCGTCACTTCCTCAAAATCAATGGCAAGCTGATGGTCGGAATTGTCCAGCGTAATCGCCACGTAGGCATAGCCGAGAGGCTTGCGGGCTTCCGTACCCGAAAAAATGACGTCCTGCATAGACGCCCCCCGAAGCTGCTTGATTCTCTGTTCGCCAAGCACCCACCGTACAGCGTCCGCCACATTGCTCTTGCCGCTGCCGTTGGGTCCAACGATTCCCGTTATACCGTTATGAAACTTGAAAACAAGTTTATTTGCAAAGGATTTAAATCCCTGGATTTCAATACTTTTTAAATACATTTCTACTCCTGCTCTTTAATCCCCTCGCCAATCAGTACCTGATAGGCCGCTTGCTGCTGGGCGGTTTTCTTATTGCGTCCCCGGCCTCTCCCGACGGTCTTTCCGTCAATCTTAGCTTCCACCACAAAGACCTTTTCATGGTCGGGGCCGCTTTCGCTTACCAGTTCATAGGTAAGGGTTTTACCTTCCTTCTGAACCTGTTCCTGAAGCAGGGTTTTACTGTCATAAAAAAGCTGCTTGTTCTCCAAATCGGAAAGAATAAACTTCCTGACGAATTTATCCGCCTCCGAAAGGCCCCCGTCAAGATAAATGGCTCCGATAACAGCCTCCATCACATCTGAAATAATGGAATCACGCTTTCGGCCGCCTGTCGCTTCCTCTCCTTTGCCAAGCAGGATATAACTTCCCAAATCCAAATCCCTCGCGCAGAACGCCAGCGCAGGCTCGCATACCATAGAGGAACGCAGCCTTGTCATTTCGCCCTCCGACATGTCGGGATAGGTTTCAAAAAAGAACTGGCTGGAAAGCAGTTCAAGCACCGCGTCTCCCAAAAACTCCAGTCTCTCGTAATTTTTTAATTTATTGATTTTCTGCTCATTCGAAAAAGAGCTGTGAGTGACTGCCTGACCGAGCAGTTTCCTGTTAGAGAACTCATAGCCTATCTTTTTCTCCAGCTCCTTCAATTCTTCCTGTTTATACATATCTCACCTTCTCATGCCGCATGGTTTACTGCCCACACAAAACAACGGCCAGCACGCTTTGCGAGCTGGCCTTATAAAAGTCTTTAATGGCTTTTAATTTACAGCATTTTTGATAAGCTCAACCGCCTGTTCAACTGTTTTGATATCCTCTGTGTCTTCCGCGTCAATCTCGATATCAAATTCCTCTTCAATTCCCATGATGACCTGAAACAAATCCAGAGAATCGGCGCCCAAATCGTCCACGAAAGTGGTTTCCATGGTGATTTCCTCGGGGTC
>CAJTMZ010000029.1:4223-22783 GCA_910577445.1 uncultured Lachnospiraceae bacterium
TTCAAATTCCATTTTTACTTTTCCTTTCTAGTCCTCTTCCATCGTTATTTTTTCTTTTATTTTTTGATTGATATTCTGCTGCGTAAAGGTAATACACTGCAGAATAGAATTTTTAATTTCAACGGACTTCGAGCTGCCGTGGGTTTTCACCACAAGGCCGTTAAGGCCAAGCATCGGGGCTCCTCCGTACTGTTCCAAATCAAAAGCCTTAAGGGTGTTTTTAAGCGCCGGCTTCACCAGAAGCGCGCCGATTTTGCTGCGGAGGTTAACCATCATTCCCTCTTTTACCTTTTTAATCAAAGTACCGCCTACGCCCTCATACATTTTCAAAATCACGTTGCCCACAAAAGCCTCGCAGACCACCACGTCTGCCAGTCCGGCCGGAATATCTCTGGCCTCGATACTGCCAATGAAGTGAATGTCCGGACAATTCTTAAGAAGAGGAAAGGTTTCCTTTACAAGGGCGTTCCCCTTTTCTTCTTCCGCACCGATATTGACAATCCCCACCTTCGGCTTTTTAACTCCCATTACGCTTTCCATATATACGGAACCCATCTTGGCAAACTGCACCAGATGAGAGGGTCTTGCGTCCACATTCGCGCCGCAGTCAATCAAAAGCGCGCATCCCTTTTCCGTCGGGATTAAAGGGGCTAAGGGCGGTCTTTCCACTCCCTTGATTCTTCCCACGATAAGTTGTCCGCCTACCAGCGTCGCTCCCGTGCTTCCGGCGGAAACGTAACCGTCGCAGGTTCCGTTTTTTACAAGGTTAAGAGCCCTGACAATGGAAGAATCCTTTTTTTTGCGAATCGCCATAACCGGAGCCTCGGCTGTGCCGATAACCTCGGAAGCGTTCACAACCTCTATCTGTTCCGCATTATATGTATATCTGGCAAGTTCGTTCCTGATTATCTCTTCCTGCCCGGTCAGAAATACTTTGACCTGGCTGCTCTCATTTACCGCATCGACGGCTCCCTTTACGATTTCCACAGGCGCGTTGTCCCCGCCCATAGCGTCCACCGCCACATTTACATATTCTGACATTTTTTCCTCATTTCCGCAGCCTATTCTTTATGTGCTTTTCTACGCCGCTCCCAAACACATTTTTACTATACTAGACCATATTATAAAAATCAAGCCAAAATATGAAAACCGCCAAAAAAAGATGAGCGGAAATATTATCTGATTCCCGCTCATCTCTTCTTTTTCATTACCTGCCGCCGCAGACAGTTTTAGTCAACAGCGATGATTTCCTTCTTGTTGTAAGAACCGCATGCCTTACATACTCTGTGAGGCATCATAAGAGCCCCGCATTTGCTGCATTTTACCAACGTCGGAGCGCTCATCTTCCAGTTCGCTCTTCTTTTGTCTCTTCTGGATTTAGAAGATTTATTCTTAGGACAAATAGACATCTTTACACCTCCTTATTCTCATTAAAAATATCCTTAATAGCCGCCATTCTGGGGTCAGGCACAAAGGTATCGCACCCGCAGTCCCCTTCGTTTAAATTGTGTCCGCATTTTTTACAGATTCCCTTGCAGTCCGGCTTACACAATACTTTCACAGGCATATTCAACAGGATTTCGCTGATGAGAAATTCCTCTGAATCAAACTCATAATCATGCATAAAGTCCTGCTGGTCCTGTTCTTCCATCTGGCCGACCGCCTCCGGTGAAAATAATTCCTGTTCGAATATCAGCTCTACAGGCACTTTCACTATTTGCAGACATCTGTCACAGGGCGCCTCCAAAGCGAACCTCATGCCGCCTTTCATTAGTACTCTGCCTTTTCCGACATTGACAAAACGTATAAGCGCCGGAACCTTGTCCCGAATGATATACAGCCCGCCCATATAGGAAAAATTGTTCGGCTCATAAGGAATACTCTCTGTCCGCTCTTTCCCTTCAGATGTAAAGATATCCGTCAGATTTATTAACATAATAATCTCCCTGCGAATCTTATATATGACTGAAAATTATCCCAATCACACACTTAACCAATTATAATAGCGGTTATGCCGTTTGTCAATCATAATTTATGAAAGTTTGGAAATGCAGGTAACTCTCAGGCCGCAGCTATGGACTTGCCGCAAAGCCGTGCCGTCTTTTACAGCAGGGCAACCGTTTCCCTTGCGATTGCCAGTTCTTCATTGGTGGGAACAACAAGCACTTTTGTTCCGCTTCCCGGCGTCGTGATTTCCACTTCCTCGCCTCTTTTTACATTGGCTTCCTCGTCAAGCTCTATGCCCAGGTAACCCAGATAGGAACAAACCATTGTACGGATAAAAGGACTGTTTTCGCCGATTCCTGCGGTAAAGCAGATAACGTCCACACCGTTCATTGCCGCCGTGTACGCGCCGATATATTTTGCCACCCGGTACGCGAAAGCTTTCATTGTCCTTTGCGCAAAAGCCTCTCCGGCCCGGTAAGCCTTCTCCAAATCCCTGAAATCGGAAGAAAAATCGCCCGATAAGCCGAAAACGCCTGATTTTTTGTTGAGGACGCTCATTATCTCCTGAACGGATTTGTTTTCCTTATTGCACAAAAATTCAATGATTGCCGGGTCGATATCGCCGGAACGTGTTCCCATAATCAGACCTTCCAGCGGGGTAAGGCCCATGGAGGTATCCACGCATTTTCCGTTCTTTACTGCGGAAACGCTGGCACCGTTTCCGAGGTGGCACACGATAATTTTCAGGTCCTCATATTTTTTGCCCACAATATCCGCCGCTCTTGCAGATACATAGGAATGGCTTGTTCCGTGGAAACCGTATCTTCTCACCTTGTAATCTTCATAATAGTGATAAGGAAGCCCGTAAAGATAAGCCTCCTCCGGCATTGTCTGGTGGAAAGCCGTGTCAAAAACTCCCGCCATTGGGGTATTGGGCATCAGCTCCTTGCACGCGCTGATTCCTATCAGGTTCGCCGGATTGTGCAGGGGCGCCAAATCGTTGCACTCCTCAATCGCTTTAAGCACCTCGTCGGTAATCAGCGTTGACGAAGCAAAGTTTTCCCCGCCGTGAACCAGACGGTGGCCTACCGCCCCAATCTCGTCAAGACTATTCACCACGCCGTTTTCCTTATCGGTAAGCGCGCCAAGCACCAGCCTGATAGCTTCCGTGTGGTCTTTCATGGGCGTTACCGTCTCTGTTTTTTCTCCGCCCGCTGGCGCGTAAGTCATCTGGCTTCCTTCTATTCCGATTCTCTCACAAAGTCCTTTTGCAATGACAGCCTCCGATTTTGAATTGATTAACTGAAATTTCAAAGAAGAACTGCCGCAGTTTATTACAAGTACGTTGATGTCTTTCATTTCATTACTCCCTATTTTAGTTCCGCATCGTTCCTTACGTGACCTTTTAACTGGAAGAATTTCCGGCTGCCTTGCATCCTGAAATCCTTCCGGGCACTTCCTAAACGATGCTGTTTTATTGTTCTTTATTTGCTGTGGTTATGCCAACTGCGCCTGTACGGCGGTGAGGGCCACTACGCCTACGATATCCTGCCAGGAACAGCCTCTTGAAAGGTCGTTGACCGGCTTTGCAATTCCCTGGAGCATGGGACCGTAAGCCTCCGCTTTCGCCAGTCTCTGCACCAGTTTGTAACCGATGTTCCCGCTGTCCAGATTGGGGAAAATAAGCACGTTCGCCTTACCTGCCACCTCGCTGCCGGGCGCTTTGGATTTGGCAACCGAGGGCACCAGAGCGGCGTCTAACTGCAGTTCGCCGTCCAGCGTAAGGTGAGGGTACTGCTCGTGGGCAATTTTGGCTGCCTCCACCACCTTATCCACCAGAGGATGTTTTGCGCTGCCTCTTGTGGAATGGGAAAGCATGGCAATCACGGGTTTTGCCCCTACCAGACTCTTGAAACTTCTTGCGGAGGATTCCGCAATCGCCGCCAGCTCTTCCGCCGTAGGGTCCTGATTCAGACCGCAGTCCGCGAAAAGGAATGTCCCCTCATGGCCAAACTCGCAGTCCGGCACGCACATAAGGAAAAATCCGGATACCAGCTTAACGCCGGGAGCCGTCTTTAAAATCTGAAGCGCCGGCCGAAGTGTATCCGCCGTTGCATGGCAGGCTCCCGCCACCATTCCGTCCGCTTCGTTTGCCTTAACCATAATAACCCCGAAAGTGAGCGGGTCAGCTAAAAGAATTTCCTTTGCCTTCTCGGGCGTCATTCCCTTGTTTTTTCTTACCTCATACAATATATTTGCGTAATAATCCAGCTTTTCGCAGGTTTTGGGATTGATGATTTTAACCCCGTCCAGTTCGATTTCCAGCCATGTAGCGCCGTCCATAATCTTTTCTTCGTCGCCAATCATAATAATATCGGCGATTCTCTCTTTCATAATGTTGGAGGCTGCAATTAAAGTTCTTTTGTCTGTTGTCTCCGGAAGGACTATCGTTTTCTTGTCCATCCTTGCCTTTTCCTTGATTACGTCAATATAAGACATACCCCGTTCTCCTTTCATACCCCATGTAAACGCTTACATTTTGCGTTTTTCTTTTAAAAAAATTATAGCTTAAACTAACGTCAAGGACAAGACAAACTTGGCAGAAAATTGTGTAAAATCAAATACAAAAGGGCTTCGGGAATTGCCTTGCCGTCTTTTTTATGATACTTTATTAGCAGTAAATCTTCTGCCGGGTCCAGGCCCGCGGTTATAAAAGGAACTCACTATGAAAATTGCTGCCGTAATTGCCGAATATAATCCTTTTCACAACGGACATTTTTATCATCTTAAAACTACCCGCCGGGAAACCGGGGCGGACTATATTCTCGCTGTTATGAGCGGAAATTTCGTCCAGCGGGGCGCTCCCGCAATTATGAACAAATACATCCGCACGAAAGCAGCCCTTTTAAACGGCGCGGACGCCGTTATTGAACTGCCTGCTCTTTATGCCCTTTCCAGCGCGGAATTTTTTGCGGGAGGAGCCGTCAGTCTGTTAAACAGCTTAAATGTGGTTGATTTTCTTTCCTTTGGAAGCGAATCCGGCGACCTTGCCGGGCTGGAAGACTGCGCCCGCATTCTGGTGGAAAACGAATCGAAGCTGCATTCCGCCACAAAAATCCGTCTGAAAAACGGCGACTCCTATCCGTCCGCCAGAGCCAGTGCCCTTTCGGACATTTCTCCCCGGCTGGCCGTCGGCCTGCCCGACTCTCCCAATAATATTCTGGGACTTGAATACTGCAAAAACCTTTTTGCCACACAAAGCAAAATCCGTCCTTTTACCATAAAGCGTACGGACAAAGGCTACCACTGCACAGCCCTTAACGCCGCCGGCTTTAATGGCTCCGCTATGGCTTCCGCTTCCGCCATCCGAAAGGCTGTGGCGCATTCCTCAGAATCCGTCTTTCCTTATGTGCCCGAAAACACCCGCCCTTTTTTTGCGGGGGGCCTTACGCCCGTTACGGAGGATTTCTTTTCCCATACGCTTCACTATAAATTGCTGTCGGAATCCTCGCTGGGGTTTTCGGAATATCTGGACTGCACACCCGATTTGTCCGATAAAATCCGCAAAAATCTGCCTCTGTACACCGGGTTTTCCGATTTCTGCCGCCTGTTGAAATCAAAGGAACTGACCTATACGCGTATCAGCCGGGTCCTGATGCACATTTTGCTGAATATCAAAACACCTGATTTTTACAGGCCCGTTCTGGCAAAGAGAAAACTTTACACCCCTTACGCCAGACTGCTTGGCTTCCGGGCAGGCTCGGAGCCTTTGCTTTCCGAAATCAAAAAAAAC
Source organism: uncultured Lachnospiraceae bacterium (assembly GCA_910577445.1). Classification (GTDB taxonomy): domain Bacteria; phylum Bacillota; class Clostridia; order Lachnospirales; family Lachnospiraceae; genus Suilimivivens. The sequence goes on from CAJTMZ010000029.1 coordinate 9,964, forward strand.
AGTTCCGTCCCCCTGCTCTCCAAATTGGCGGACGCCCGCTTTTTTTTGGACGATAAGGCGCTTTCTCTCTTAGCACAGGACGTTTACTGCGCTGACGTATACGAGTCGGCAGTTACTTACGCCACAGGGCGGCCGGCTCCAAACGAATGGAAAACCTCCCCCATAATCGAATAAGAGAAACCATTTTCAGGCCCCGAACAGGCTTTACACCCTTTATTTATTTTGTTATAATTTTTTTGTAACAAAAACCGGAAAACACAAAAAAGTGATAAGGAAATAAAAGCATAAATCATTTTTATAAGGAGGAAAGTTCTATGAAAGCATTTATGGATAAAGATTTTCTTTTATCCACCCCCACCGCACGGACCCTTTTCCACGGATACGCGGAAAAAACACCGGTCCTGGACTACCACTGCCATATCAATCCCATGGAGATTGCGCAGAACCGTCAGTTTGACAACATCACCCAGGTATGGCTGGGTGGCGACCATTACAAGTGGCGTTTTATGCGTTCCTGCGGCGTTGACGAACGCTTTATCACCGGCGACGCGTCCGACAAGGAAAAATTCTTTAAATGGGCCGAGGTTATCGGAAAGGCAATCGGTAATCCTCTTCATCACTGGAGCCATCTGGAGCTGCAGAGATATTTCGGCTATACTGGCGCTTTGAACAAAAATACCGCCGAGGAAGTATGGAATCTGTGCAACGAAAAACTGGCGGACCCTTCCATGAGCGTGCGCAGCCTGATTAAACAGTCAAATGTAACATTAATCTGCACCACCGACGACCCTGTAGATTCTTTGGAATGGCACAAGGCAATTGCCGAGGACGATACCTTTGACGTTCAGGTTCTTCCCGCATGGCGTCCCGACAAGGCTATGAATATCGAAAAGCCCGACTATGCGGATTATGTGAAAAAGCTGGCAGACGCGAGCAATACTGCCATCAATTCCTTTGCGGATTTAAAGAATGCCCTGACAAACAGAATGGAATTTTTTGCATCCAGAAAATGCAGCGTTTCCGACCACGGTCTTGAATTTGTGATGTTCGCGCCTGCTTCCGACGAGGAAGTGGAAGCTGTGTTTGCCAAACGCCTTTCCGGCGAAACCTTAAGCCGTGAGGAAGAACTGAAATTCAAGACGGCGTTTATGGTATTCATGGGACGGGAATGCAACAGGTTAAACTGGGTAATGCAGCTCCACTATGGCTGCAAGCGTGACAATAATAAGAAAATGTATGCAAAGCTTGGCCCTGATACCGGATATGACTGCATCAACAACCATACCCCTTCCGCCCAGCTTGCAGACTTTTTGAATGCGCTGGCGGAAACCGGAGAGCTTCCCAAAACGATTATTTACAGCTTAAATCCGGCCGACAATGAGTACATCGGCACCATCTTAGGCTGTTTCCAGGATTCCACCGCCGTAGCGAAAATCCAGCAGGGCAGCGCATGGTGGTTTAACGACAACAAAATCGGCATGAAAAACCAGATGCTTTCCCTTGCAAACCTCGGCAATCTTTCCGGATTCGTGGGAATGCTGACAGATTCACGGAGCTTCCTCTCCTATACCAGACATGAGTATTTCCGCAGAATCTTATGCGATTTAATCGGTGAGATGGTAGAAAACGGTGAGTTCCCTGACGATATGGATATTTTATCCGAGATAGTTACGGATATCTCCTACAACAACGCTGTGAGATATTTCGGATTTGATTTGGAAACCAAATAAAATTTAAAAGACAGAAACAGAGCCGCAAAATCATCGCTATTGGTGATTTTGCGGCTCTTTCTTTAACATATGGTGTTTTACCTGAAAGATTGCCTGTACTCTGCTTTCATTTCTTCTGCCAGATATTCGTCGCTCATGCAGTGCATATCCGAAACTCCCTGCGAAACCAGTAAATAAACCTCCGAATGATAAAAAAAATCAAGTGCATCATCTAAAGAAATATTCACTTTCTGAGCAAAGCATTCAATTACACGGCAATATTTTTTTTGCAGTAAAATCGGATTTGCATTCATACCTGTTCGCTCCCAGCATAATGCAGATACTTTCCAATCGCATCCTCTGTTCTCAGACATATCTGCAGGTTTGGTTTTTCAAAACGCAGGCGGTTAATGGCCTCTGCTTTATCAATCAGATGGTCAAAATAAAGTTCTACCGTATTGAAAACCTTATCATTAGCTACTCCACCCTCTACAATGTCATACCCGGAAGTATCCTTACCACTTCGGCAGTCAAGGACAAAATCCAACCATTCCTCTGAATAAGAATCAAACTTCAGCACATTCAATTCATCATATGCCGTTTCATCAAATTCATAAAAAGTAACAATTCCTTTCCTGCCACGACGTTTAAATTTTCCACACCATCTCACTGCCTGACTATAAATCGGTGTTGTATAAAATCCCCGCCCGAAATCTACATTTTCTCTGGAATGCTGCAAATCAGGTTTTGTTATTTCCAGAAAAGAGCCATGATACAAAGTCATACTTCTACGCCTTTTTCCTCCATCAGTTCAATAATATCATCCACAATGTACTCTTTACTCTGGGTATGCAATATCTCATATTCCGGCACAATATAGCCGCTTAAGATATCGCTTTTTCGGGTTAAAGCTTCATAAATTCTTTCTGCATTCACACCCAGTCTGGCAGCAACATTTTCAATACAGAATATGGCAAATTCGAGCTGTCTTGCATTTTTAATTTTTTCTTCACAATGCAGCATTTTATCCCTCCGCTACCTTATCGGTTCTCATTTACATAAAGCTGCACCCGGCTCTGGATAATACCGGCCACATCCTTTGCGTTCTTCTGTCCCGCATAAAAAGGCTCTGCTTCCTCGGAAATAATGCTAATCAGCATTTCATCCTTTTTATAAGCCTGTTTCACACCTCTGACCCATTCCTTTAAGGAATCCACTTCCTGTCTGGTCATGGGAGGAATCGTGACGTCTACGCCGTTTATCCAGTAAGTATCGTCATATTCGATTTTGTTTCCCTCTTCATCTTCATAATAAGGCTTTTCCATTGCCTTATCCGCCAATTCATCAAACAGCTTAGCATTAAGCGGGAAATTATACAAATGTTCTCTCTGATATTCCTCGGATAAAAACGTGCGGATAAACTTCCAGGCCGCTTCCTTATTGGCGCTTTTTGCCGATAACGCAATCTGTAAATCCGGCCAGATTACGGAACCGCCGCTGCCTTCCGCCGCCGGAAAACCGATAAGCGTAATTTTTTCCCCGAAAGTTCCCTTTTCCGTAACGTTGTAGCCTCTGAAATCTCCAAGATTTAACACACTTGCCAGCGTCCTGCCCTCTCTCCACATCGTGTCGTAATTGTTCCAGAACTCGTCGGTGTAAATCGACTGGTCAATCTCATCCGGGAAGAGTTTAATAAATTCCAGCATCTGGATAAATTCATCGGAATTGAAATTACATTTTCCGCTGTTCCAGTCAATGAACTGATTTCCCGACATGGAAATACAGTACTCCAACATTTCGCTTCTTATAACATTAACCAAAAACTGCGTACCTTCCGGCTTTGACGCAAGAATTTCCTTTGCCTCCGCAACCGTCCATCCTGTCTTATTCCCCACATCGGCGGTCTTAACCGCAACCGTCTGGATACTGTAAGAGGGAATAAGGCTGTACAGTTTCCCGTTTACGGAAAAAGCCTCCAGAACATTGGGCATAAAATCCTCAAGCGAAAATTCTTCGTCCTTTTCAATATAAGGATTCAGGTCCTCGAAAAGTCCTTTGCTGATATAACTGTCCACCGGCATGGAATCTTCCAGAATCACAATGTCTGGCATTTTTCCCGAAACAATATCCGTGTTCAGCCTGGTGATTCCGGCGTCATAGTCCTCGTCATTGCCATATAAAGTATTGTAGTCCACCAGACGGATTCTAATCGTATCGCTGGCCTGATTAAACTTAATGGCCGCCTCCCTTACTCTCCAGTTTGTATGTCCCATAGCCAGTATAATTTCCTGTTTTTCTTTTACCTCCTCAGGCGGGACTTTCACAAATCTGGCGATTGAATAGCCTGTCACGGATTCGTTATCGTCAAAAATGCCAAAAAACTCCGTATCGCTTATTTCCACCATCTGATAAAAATTGGAAAAGCCAAAATCGGAATCAATAAAATTCATTATGCTAACTTTGTCCGCTTCTCCCAGATTATAGCCATACAGCCCGTAATTATCGGCAAGATATAAGTCATAGCTTTTTCCGGAATAAAAAGAATAGTCATACGTCCTTCCGGAAAATTTAAATTTTTCTCCGATAGTATTTTTCTCGATATCCACCTGCGCGAAGCTGAGCCCGTTATCCTCATATAAAACAGCTATCACCCGGCCGTCGTCGAGATGCATCAGATTCAAGCTGCCCAACGACGTTTCTTCCTCGCTGGTGGATACGGTAGCAACATAGTTTCCCTCCAAATCAAACTGCATAAGGTTACCCAGGACAGATAAATAAATCCCCTTCTCCTTATCCAAGAACATGCTGCCGGCATAAAAATATCCGTTTTCTTCGGCAATTGCCGCAACTTCAGGAATATCGTTTAATTTTACGGAAAATATTTCCTCTCCGTTAAGCGTAGCTTTTGTCAGATAATAATCATCCACATAATTGACGTCTTCATAGTCCGGTTCAACATCCGGTTCAACATCTGCAGCCGCAGTTTCCGACTCGTCTGCCGTTTCTTCTCCGTCACTTTCTGCGCTTTCCCCGGCTTCTTCTCCTTCGCTGTCTGTGCTTTCCCCGGCCGCTTCTCCGTCGCTCTCTGCGTTTTCTCCGGCTGCTTCTCCGTCGCTCTCTGCACCGTTCTCCCCGGATTCCGGTTCTCCACTCTCTCCGTCAGCGCCTGAAGCGCCGCCTGACGGTTTATCTTTTTCCGCTCCTTCCACGCCTGTAATTGTCCGGTCAGGCTCCTCGTCCTCGGGGTAATAAAAGTTTCTGATACAGTAAATATTACCCTCTCCGTCAAAACTAATAGAATTGATATTTACATTATTTCCCATTCGGAGCGCATGATGATTTGCAACTGTCCCGTCATTATTCAATTCGTAGAGCTCAAGCCTTAAATTGCTTCCGTCGTCTGCCCAATTATATCCGTAAGCATACACAGTTTCCCCCACACGGGTCAGATAATTAATATTTTCCTCCCCCGTACCGATGTCCAGCTTTTCCATTCTGTAGACATAGTCTTTTGACGCGCTTACATTCGTTCCCTGTTCCCCACCCTTTTTTCCACACCCAAAAAGGCTTGCCGCTATAAGGGAAATCAGTGCAAATACAACAACCTTCCTTTTCATTACAATACCATACCTTTCCAAAACCGGCAGAATCTCAATCAGAGGAATAAAAATTCCTTTTAAAAATGCTCCCACTTATCCTTTTCTCTTTGCGCAGAATCACGTACCTTCTGCACAACGCTGTCTTTAGTATCTATGATGTAATGGCCAATATCTTTCCATGTAAAATTCCTGTTTCTCCATTTTATAATCAAAAATACTATAATGATAACCCCCGGAACCAGTAAAAGTACGAACTGGCACAGCAAAACAAGAGATTTCACATCCTCCCATCCTCTTGCAATATTTTCCCAATAAGGCAATTTCACGGCATAGTTCTGCATAGACCTGTTGCCAAATTCCAGAATTACCGGAATCAGCGCTTCCAGCGAATAGCGGGCGGAATTTTCCACCACAACCATATCGTCCTCTTTCACACCCAGCTTTTCTTTCACGCATTTATAGACAAAACCCTTTACCGGATTTGGCGCAACCACCTCATAAATGGTAATGCCGCTGCTCAACCCGTGGGCGGCCAGCGTTTCATTTGAAACATAAATCACCGTTTCTTTCAGCCCCGCGCTTTCGGCGAATCTGCCGGTCTGCCTTTTAATAACTCCCGCTACATAATGGGGAACTTCGCCAATCATTACGCTCTGGCCCGCAATATCGTTGGAGCCAAAAAGCTGCCACGCCGCGTCCTCGTCCAGAATAATTGAATCCTTCATAAGGTCGTTTCCCGAAAAATACCCGCCGGAAACAAGCTGCAGAGGATGAAACAGGAAAAAGTCGCCTCCAATCCCCACAGCGTTTGCCTCAAGCGTACTCTTTTCGCTGGTAACCGTTATCTTTCCCATGGAGCCGTAGGCGTCTATAAACAGCCGTTTTCCGTTCTCGCCGCCCTGCGCGTCCGCCGGAAGAACCTCTAACAGGCTCTGCTCCAGCTCCTTTTCAAATCCCGTAATCTGAAATTCGTCCAAAGCTGCGCTTTCCTTCAAAAAGCAGCTAACCTGCGCGCTGCCGCCTTCCTCGTCCCATCTTGCCGCAGCCTGCTGGTCAATCAGGCCGCTAATCTGATGGTTGGACCATATTGTCAGAATCAGCCACAAAATCAGCGTAAGAACGACTATAAGAGAAAAAACCATCTGCTTTAATGTCAGACTTCCAAAAAACTGCTTTATCTTTGATACCATGGTTTTTTCTCCTTTCCCTTTCCGTTAATCTTTCTTTATTTAGCCCGGCAATGTTCCGCCAGTTTTTGTCTCTGCTGTAGAGTATCCTATGATTCGTTAAGCCTTACCTGCTTTCCGGCTTCCACCGGCTTTGTGGAAGTGGTAATGACATATTCGTATCCGTAAAGCGCCGCCGAAATCGCAGTATTTGTATCGTCGGAAGCAAGAACCTCCACGTCCACTCTGGTCGCAATATATCTGTTATTGATGGGGCCGCTCTTGGACTCCACAATCAAAATAAATTTGCCGTTGTTGTCCTCTCTTACCGCACTGTTTGGCACCACAAATTCATATTCCGAACTGCGCTGTCCCACGGAAAGACTAAGGGCCTGACCAGCCTGAACGCTTGTGCCTGTGATGTTAAAGGTAAGCTGTTTATTCTGGGTCGGATTGTCCGGGTCGGGACGGATAGATGCCAGAACCGCCTGCACGTCCTCATAATACCAGGAGTTCTGCAGTTCCGCCGTATCTCCCACCTGAACTTTCTTCGCCTGCTCGTTGGTTACGGAAAATGATAAGGTATAGCCTTTTCCCGCCACCTGCAAAACAGCCGCCGGTTCCTCCGGTTTCGTTGTCTCGCCCGCCACGTAAGCAAGACTTGTCACGGTTCCCGCTACCGGCGCGGTAACGGTTGCACCGATGGAATTTTCTTTTAACTTTGCAATCTCCGCTTTCTTGTCCGCAATGTCCTTGTTGGTTTTGGCAAGGTCAAGCTCTGCGTTGATATCCGCCGCAAGCTCTGTCTGCTCCGTCTTTAAAAGCTCGTAAACAGCCTGCGCGTTTTTGAGTGCCGACTCCGCATTGGCAAGCCGGTTCTGGAAAGCCACGGAGGTCTGTTTGTTTGCGCTGTCGATTTCCGTTATCCGACGCTCTGCGTCCCGTAGGCGTATTCTTGCGTCCTGGGCGTCCTCACTGGAGCCTATGGTAATGGCGTTGACTTCTGCCAGTTTATTTTCAAGCTTGCGCTGTTCGTCTTTTAGGGCTTCGAGTCTGGCATATTGGGCATTGGCGCTTCCATATTCATTAAGAATACTCAATGTCTGATTCATTTGGTCTACTAATACCCTGTATTCTCCATATAAAGCTTCACATTTTTTTTGATTCTCTTCTCCCATTGTTGACCAGTTTAAACCGTTGTACCACTTTCCAACATCATTTTCTGATGCATATGCCGTTGGTAATGGAGCTTTACTAGAAATAGCACCTGTTGTTATTGTTCTCATTTCTTGTATTTTTGCATTAACAGCCGCTTCCTGTTGCTGAAACATACTGTCTTGGCTTGGAGGTGTACCTGAACCGGAGGAAGTATTCCCATCCGCTCTTATCTGTGCATTCTCAATCAAAGTCTCCAAATCCGCAACCTGATACTTAACCTCATTAATCTCCTTCGTCAGCTCTGCGACTCTCTCTTCCTTTTCCTGATTAAACATCAGCTCCGCAACCGCCAAATCCGTAGTTGCCTTATCCTTTTCCAGTTCATCGGGAATTGTGCTGACAGTAGCGTCATTCGTATTAATGGTACTCTGCAGAGTGATATCATCCACCGTCTTCTGGCAGTCCAACACCCGCTGTTCCGCCGCCTGCAGTCTATCCTGCATATCCGTTACCATGGCCTGATAGGAGGAAAAGGAATCCGTTCTCCCGCTGGAAACCTTGCTGATTATCTCCGGGGATACCGTTCCCCCGAACAATCCCTTCATGTAGGCAAGCTCCAGCTCTTCCAGTTCATCCTCAGCCGTTTTCAGTTCATCGCTTTCCTTATCTTCAAGATAATAAAGAACCTGGTCCTTTTCCACCTCGTCGCCCTGCTTCACCGCGACGCTGGAAATCACCCTTGATTCCTTCACCACCACATTATAGGGGTCGGTAGCCTCCACATTTCCCGTACCGCGGACCTTGGCCGTAATCGAGCCGTTCTGGACATACTGGGTCGCCACCTCGGGCAGTGAATAGTTCATAATCGTGTTGGAAAAAAATGTGAGAATCAACATGATTGTCAGAAAGACAATCGCCGCATTCTTCACCCATTCTCTTTTTTTTCTTCCTTCATTTTCATTCATAACCTTAACCTCACGCCTTTCTTCCTGTGATGTCTTATCCTTTAATACCGCCCTGATAGCTGATTCCCTCTACCAGATAATCCTCCCCGTACAAAAATACCAGTATGGGAGGCACCATATAAATCGTCGCCACAGCAAACGCCAGACCGATTTCCCCAGAGTTAATCTTTGAGAGAAATACGGACAGGGGATGCTTTTCCTGGTCTGACAATAAAATCAGTGGCTGTTCCACCATGTTCCAGTAATCAATGAAAAGCAAAATTGCAATGGAGCACATGCATCCTTTGCAAAGGGGCATACAAATCCGCCTGAAAATCTGCCATTCGCCCGCGCCGTCAATCTGAGCCGCCTCCATCACCGAAACCGGAATCCTCCGCATATATTTCGTGAGCAGGTATACCGCAAAAGGTGAAAAAATACCCGGCAGCCATATGGCCCAGTTGGTATCCAGCGTATGGAGCCACTGGGCTACAAGATAATTGGGCACCAACGTTACCTGATACGGCATCAGCATCAATATGATATATACAAAAAAGATGATTTCCTTAACCCGTCCTCTGTATCTGGTAAATCCAAAAGAAGCCCCCGCTGCCACAAGAAGCTGGAACAGCACGATTGGCACAACCAAAATGACGGAGTTCCAGAATTTGAACAGGTATTCGGGGCTTTTAAAAAGCACCGTAACATACTGGCTGAAAGACACAATATCCGGGATAAACTTCAGGTTTACCTTCTCGGAAATGAACATCTTGCCCCCCGTATCGGAGGTGGCAAAAACCTGTCCGTAATTGGCCGAAATTTCCGAGGCCGCCATGAATGAATTGGTAATGGTCAGCACAATCGGCATCAAAAACAGAACCGCAAAGAATCCTGCCGCCATTGTCGCAAGCAGAATCCTCACCATGCCTCTGGCGTCCCTGATTTTCTTTTTCCTTTTTACCCGCTCGTCCCACTGTTTTTCGCTAAGCTCGTCAAAGCCTTTCCTTCTTCCAAATCCTGTCGTCATCCTTCCACATCCTTTCCGAAATAATTCTCGGTCAGGAACAACGCGCCTATGAGAATCACCATTACAATCGCCATCATAATCGCCGCCGCCGACATTTTCTGATAGTCTAAACGACCGAAAGTATTGTTCATAAAATGCTGCAGCATGTACATAGTGTCATAGGGATAATCTCCCTTAAGAAGATAGATTTCCCTGAAAACCTTAAAAGAATTAATCAGCGACATGATTGTTACAAATAAAATCGTAGACGACATATACCGCAGTTTAATATGAAGAAAAGTCTGAAGGGGCGTTGCGCTCTCAAGCACAGCCACTTCAAGTATATCCTTAGGGATACTGCTTAGGGCCGCCATAAACAGTATCATGTTGTATCCCAGATTTTTCCATAAAAAAAGAACAACGATTACCACCTGAGCGTACCCGGAATTTAACCAGTCTATTTTCTCCCCCTGAAAGAAAACAAGCACCTCGTTCATCATGCCGTTATAATGAAAAAGCACCTGCCAGATAAGCACTACCGAAGCGATAGGAACCATCATAGGACTTAAAAAGAAAGTCCGAAACTGGCTTTTAAACGGCATCTTGCTCTCCAACAGCATGGCAAGAAAGAGGGAAAGCACTACTGCCAACGGCACCGACACAAAGGAAAAGGTAAGTGTATTTTTAGCCGCCTGCTGAAAAGCCGCATTCTGGAACACCGAAACGAAATTATCAAAAAATACAAACTGCTTGCTGATTGGATTGTCAACTACGGAATAATAAATGACAATCATAAACGGCATTACAAAAAACAGCAGCACGCCGGCTGCAGAGGGAAAAAGATATCCTGCCGATATCAGCTTCCCTCTGCGTGTCCTCTTCTGTGCACTGCCTGATTTACCTTTTCTTTTTGTTACTTTTATATCCTGCTTTCTCCTTATGGGAAAATGCATTTCAATCCTCCCGCAGATTATCTGTTTTCATTTACATAAATCTGAATCCTGTTTTGAATAACGCCGGCCACATCCTTTGCCGATTTCTGTCCCTTGAAGAATGCCTCCGATTCTTCCGTAAGGATATCGCTTAACTTCGAGTCCATGCTGCCGGAATTGCCCAGTTTATTGGTGGAAGTAATCAGGTTCCTGACCGCGTCCACTTCCTCCTGGGTTGCCGCCATGATTTCCATACTGAAATCATCCCATCCCCAATGGGTCTTGGCGCCTTCCACCTTCTCGCCGTTTTCATCCGTAATATAATTGGGCGTCATATCCACCTTAAACTGTGCTTCTAGAGCGGACTTCAGAATCGGGAAACCGTTGCTGCCGCCATTGTCAGACACCAGTGAATTCTGATATTCCTCGGAAATAAGCGTCTTCATAAATTCCCACGCGCCGTCTTTTTTCTCCGATTTGGCGGACATCGCCAGACTGCCGCTTGACGGCTGAATCAGATTTCCCATCCGCTCGTTGTTCGGATAACCCACGAAAGAAATCGGCTCGCCGAACATTCCCTGCATCATCTGATATGACTGAACGGACGTTATGGTATTTTGTAAAAGCATCACCCTGTCGTTTCGGAGCTTTGAGGAAATTCCTTCCTCCTCGTTATAGTTATAATCGGCGTCATCCGGGAACTTTGCCGCAAATTCCAGCACCCTGATAAAGTCGTCGCCCTCAAAGAAACATTCTCCGGTCTCCCAGTTCACAAACTCATCTATGTTATTATAAATACAATAATAGAATACGCCGCTCCTGGTTCCGTAGGAAAAAATGTTATTCGCTTCCGATTTTTCGGCAAAATCCAGCATTTCAGATAAAGTCCAGCCTGTCCTGTCCCCCACTAAAGCAGTCTTTGCTATGGTGGTATCAACGTAAAACTGAGGCATCACGCCGTAAAGTTTACCGTCCACTTCAAAGGCCTGTATAACATTTTCCAGAAAATCACTTCGGTTGATACCGCTTTTTTCCATATAAGGATAAACGTCCTCAAACACGCCCTTGGTTACATATTGGTCATAGTTTATGCTGCTTAAGCTGATAATATCCGGACAGTTTGCGCTGGTTAAATCCGCCTGGAACTGGATGCGTCCGGCTGCATAATCTTCTCTTCCGTACTCTTTCACCGTAATCCGGTATTGCTGGTTCTTTTTATTAAAGTCAATGATGTTTCTCTTGATATTGTAATCTATGTACATGGTGCCTAAGACGATTTCCTCTTTTACCGGCACCTCCGAGGCGTCTTTCTGAACAGCAAACACAAGTTCATTGGTAGAATTTCCGCCCGCGTTGTAGTCGTTTATCATGGCCCAGATACGGCCGTCGGAAAGCTCGCCCGCATACCGGATATTGTCGCCGTTCACATCCATATCAAGCCATTTGAACAAATCTTCCTTTTCCCCGCTTGCAATATCCACTCGGGAAACCTGGTCGGAAGACGTAACAAGAAAGCTTTTTTCCGTGCCGGTGAAGATAGAAGAATTTCCGTATTGCTCCACGATTCCTTCTATGGGGCTTCCAAGTGCCTTAGCCGTCAAATCCACCTTCCGCAGTTCCACGCCCTTGCTGCCGTAAATAGCCACATATACATCTCCCTCTTTGGAAACCGCCATATTGCTAATCCAGTCGTCTGTGGTAATGCTGCAAATTTTCTGATAGTCTTTTCCCAGAACAAGTAAATTTTTATCTCCGTCATAAAGATAATAATTACCCTCTCCGTCCATACTAAAGTACTGGACATAAGTATATTCGGAATTGCCATCCAAAAGCGCCGTAATATCATTCGTAGATTTTGTGGAACCGTCTTCGGAAGAAACAATCCACAATTCCACGGAGGATGACCAGTTCGTCATCTCGCCGTTTTCATCTTCCTCATAGGTATTGCGGTTCGCAACCATATAAAGGTCTCCGTCAGTTCCTATCGCCATCGTAGAAACACTGCAGTCTTCCCCTATATCCATGGGGATTTTTGTATTGGTTCCGTCCATAATATTATATTTATAGATAAAATTGGAACTTGTTTGCGCCTCCTCGTCCCAGTTCTGGGCGCAGATAAAAAGGTTGTCCCCGCTTGCCGCGGCGGCGTATATGTAATCTCCGTCATTCGTTTCAAATAATTCCGCGTATTCTGGCACATAAACCAGCCCTTCCGGCTTTTGCTGCGTCTCGCCGGTGTCTTCTTTTCCGCATCCTGACAGTGTTGACAGCAAAATACCCGTAAGCGCGGCTGCCGCGGCAAATAT
>CAJTMZ010000029.1:22802-26051 GCA_910577445.1 uncultured Lachnospiraceae bacterium
AATATTTTTTTATTTTTTTTCATTTTTTATAACCATGCTCCTCTCCAAGCCCGGAGACTTTACGCGCAGTACAAATCTCCAGATTGAAAATTATAAATTTGTTCCTTAAAAACTATAACACACTATACATGGTGAAACAATGTTTATAATCTTAATTTTTTCCTAACTATTCATTGCTTTTCCGACAAAATATTTGCTATAACATTTTTATCTTTTCATATTTCAGTTTTTGAAGCTGTGAATCGGCGCCGGGATTCTTCCTCCGCGGTTCACAAACGCATCGCAGGAAAACCGGTTCACAGGCATAATCGGCGCGTGCCCCAAAAGGCCGCCGAACTCCACGCTCTCTCCCACGTCTTTTCCGATTACCGGAATCAGGCGGACCGCCGTGGTCTTCTGGTTTACCATGCCAATCGCCATTTCGTCCGCAATAATTCCCGAAATTGTGGTCGCTTTCGTATCCCCCGGCACGGCAATCATATCAAGCCCCACGGAGCACACGCAGGTCATGGCCTCCAGTTTTTCCAGAGAAAGGGCTCCCGCCTCCACGGCGTCAATCATTCCCTGGTCCTCGCTGACCGGAATAAACGCGCCGCTGAGTCCTCCCACGTAGGAGGAAGCCATCACCCCGCCTTTTTTTACCTGGTCGTTTAGCATGGCAAGCGCCGCCGTGGTTCCCGGCGCGCCCGCGTATTCCAGACCAATCTCGCAGAGAATATCCGCCACGCTGTCTCCGATGGCCGGCGTAGGCGCGAGAGACAAATCCACTATCCCAAAGGGAACACCAAGGCGGCTCGAAGCCTCCTTCGCCACAAGCTGTCCTACACGGGTTACTTTAAACGCGGTTTTCTTGATGGTTTCGCAGAGCACCTCAAAATTTTTTCCCCTGACCCTGCTTATGGCATTTTTTACCACTCCCGGTCCGCTGACGCCCACGTTGATGATTTTATCCGCCTCGGTGACTCCATGAAACGCCCCGGCCATAAAGGGATTGTCGTCCGGCGCGTTGCAGAAAACCACCAGCTTGGCACAGCCAAGGGAGTCCGCGTCTTTTGTGTACTGCGCCGTCTGCTTAATCATTTCCCCCATCAGTTTCACGGCGTCCATATTGATTCCCGTTCTGGTGGAGCCTAAATTCACGGAACTGCACACCCGTTCCGTAGAGGACAGCGCAAGGGGAATGGAGCGGATTAACAGTTCGTCCGCCGGGGTCATTCCTTTTGATACGAGGGCGGAATATCCCCCGATAAAATTGACCCCCACTTCCTTCGCAACCTTATCGAGGGTTCTTGCGATGGATGCAAAATCCTCCGTGCTTTTGCAGGCCGCGCCTCCCACAAGGGCAGCGGGCGTCACGGAAATTCTTTTGTTTACAATCGGTATTCCAAATTCCGCGGAAATATCCTCCCCGGTCTTTACCAAATCTTTCGCCGCGTCGTAAATTTTCCTGTATATCTTTTCGTTTAGCTTTTCCAGATTGGAATCAATACAGTCCAGAAGGCTGATTCCAAGGGTAATCGTGCGGACGTCCAGATTTTCTTTGGTTATCATTTCATTGGTTTCCACAACCTCAAATAAATTTATCATCTCAATTCCTTTCACGCGCCTTCAAAGCCGCCCGGCCTCTTAAATCCTGTGCATCTTGTCAAAAATTTCTTCCCTCTGGCATTTGATATCCACTCCGATTGCCTCACCGAGCCTGTGAAGCTCCTCCGCCATTTCGCCAAACTGCTTCTCCATATTGTTCACGTCCACAATCATCATCATGTTAAAATATCCCTGCACAATCGTCTGGGAAATATCCAGAATGTTAATTTGATTTTCCGCAAGATAAGTGCAGACCTTTGCAATAATTCCCACGGTATCTTTTCCTACTACCGTTATAATTGTTTTATCCATATCCTGTTTTTCCTTTCTATGTACAAATTTTATACTTTATGCCCCCCATGCCGCGCCGTATACCGGCTTCTTCTTACAGCCGTACCACCGGTGAAAGTTCGTTTCTCGGCGCTACATACATGGGAAAATCAGAGGGGTTTATTTTCGGGATATTTGCTTCACTGCTTTCGGAATTTACGCAGGACATGGTCACCTCCACCCGCACCGACTCATACGCAAGCTCCGGCAGGTTGTTTTCCTTACTCAAATGCCCCAGCAAAACGGTTTTCAGATTCTCGTGAAGGAGCCTGCATAAGAGCTGTCCGGCTCTCTCATTGGAAAGATGGCCCCGTTCTCCCAAAATCCGCTGCTTTAAATAATAGGGATAGGGCCCTACCTGAAGCATATTCACGTCATGGTTCGCCTCCAGCAAAAGGGCGTCCACCCCTTTGAGGGATTCCACGGTATAGTCGTTAAAATTGCCAAGGTCCGTGATAATTCCCACCTTCTTTTTCCCGTGGGAAATCCGGTAGGCTACCGGTTCGGCGGCGTCATGGGAAATCCTTATGGGATTGCATACCAAATCCTTCACCGTCACCTTTTCGTCCGCCACAACCCGCTGAAACAGCCCTTCCGGCATCGCGCCCAACGATGATGTGTTTTTTATGGCCTCAATCGTCCCCTCCGTGGCATAAATCGGAACCTCGTACTTCCTTGCGAGAACGCCCAGTCCCGAAATATGGTCCGCGTGTTCATGGGTAATAAAAATACCGTCTATGTCCCGCATGGAAAGCTCCAGCTTTTTAAGCCCCTCTTCCGTTCTCTTTCCGCTGATTCCCACGTCAACCAGTAAATGAGTGGTATCCGAGCCTACATAAATACAGTTTCCGCTGCTCCCGCTGGCAATGCTGCAAATTCTCATCTGTTCTCCCACCTGCTCATGTCTTTTTACCTCTTTTGCTTTCCCGGCTTTACAGCCGCAAAGATTTATCTCTCCTGCGCCGCCTCTTTCTTTACAAGCGCTTCCTCTATCTGTTTATAAGCCTCCCCAAGGCTGCCGCTGTTGTCAATCACCACATGGCATGCCTGCCGGAATTCTTCTTCCGTAAGCTGGCTTTTAATAATCATATCAATCCGTTCATCCGGATAGTTCCGTGTCTCTCTAAGCCGCTGCCGCCTGACCTCTTCTTTTGCATAGATATACCACATTTCATCCACCACAGAAAGGTAACCGTCCTCAATCAGAAGGGCCGCTTCTATAAAAAGGAAATCCAGCTTATTTTCCGTCTTCCCCTTGTGGATTTTTGCTAAAATGTAGTCTTTCACCGCTGGGTGGATAATTTCGTTGACTTTTTGCCGAACCTCCGTTGA
>CAJTMZ010000029.1:26077-29425 GCA_910577445.1 uncultured Lachnospiraceae bacterium
CCCATCCGCAGCCTGTTGATACTGCCGTCCTCATCCAAAACGCCGGGCGATAAAACCGCAGTCAGCTTTTCGTAAGCCGGCTGCCCGGGAACCCTGGCCAGATGCGCCACCTGGTCCGCCAAAATCACTTTACAGTTGTAAGTCTTTTCCATATAGGAAAGCAGCGCGGACTTTCCCGAACCCACGCCGCCGGTAATTCCAATTACTTTCATCTGATGTTTTTCACCTCAAGCCGTCCGCCGCCTGGCTATTTCGCCTCATACCAGTCGCTTCCCTCGTGCAAATCAATCTCAAGTTTCACGGAAAAATCCGCCGCACGGCTCATTTCTTCCTCCATGATAAGCCGCACTTTTTCCGCCTCTTCTTTCACCGTCTCAATCAAAAGTTCATCGTGAATCTGTAAAATCAGTTTGGATTTAAGCCCTTCCTCCTTAAGCCGCCTGTGCACCTTTATCATGGCAATCTTGATAACGTCTGCGGCGGTTCCCTGAATGGGGGAATTCATGGCAACCCGCTCCCCGAAAGAACGCTGCATGAAATTGCCTGCGGACAATTCCGGTATGGGACGCCTCCTGCCAAATAAAGTTGTGACATACCCGTTGTCCTTACCGCTCTTTACCGTGCCCTCCAGAAAGTTTTTCACCCCCGGATATGTGGCAAAATACTGCTCAATATACTGGCCGGCTTCCTTTTTGGTAATACTTAATCCCTGGCTTAACCCGAAAGAGCTGATGCCGTACACAATGCCGAAATTCACCGCTTTGGCGTTGCGTCGCTGCAAATCCGTCACTTCCTCAAAAGGAATGTGAAAAACCTGGGAAGCCGTAATCCTGTGAATGTCCGCGTGCATCCTGTAGGCGTTTATGAGCTGCTCATCCTCCGACATATGGGCAAGAATCCGAAGCTCAATCTGGGAATAATCCGCATCCGTAAAAATACAGCCCACTTTTGGCACGAACACCTTTCTGATTTTTCTTCCCAGCTCGGTCCGCATGGGAATATTCTGCAGATTCGGGTCGGTGGAGCTGATGCGCCCCGTGGCCGTAATGGTCTGGTTAAACGTGGTGTGAATCCTCTTATCCTCTCCGATAAAGGCGGAAAGACCGTCCGCATAGGTGCTCTTCAGCTTTGCAAGCCCCCGGTATTCCAACACAAGCGCTGCGATGGGATGCTCCTCGGAAAGCCGCTCGAGCACGTCCGCCGCGGTGGAATATCCCGTTTTTGTCTTTTTCCCGCCGGAAATCCCCATCTTCTCAAACAGGATTTCCCCAAGCTGCTTGGGAGAGTTGATGTTAAACTCTATCCCCGCCTCTTCGTATATTTTCTGTTCCAGCTCGCCGATTCTGCCGGTTAAAGCTTCGCCGTAGCGTTTCAGTTCCTCCGGCCTTACTAAAATCCCTTCCTTTTCCATATCGTAAAGCACATAGGTTAAGGGCATTTCAATTTCTTCCATAAGCGAAAGCATTCCCGCTTCTTTGAGCCTGCTTTTCAGAACCGGAGCCGCCGCCATGCTCACATAGGCCAGATAACAGGCATACTCCGTAAACTCCTTTGGATTGTCCTCACAGGCTTTCGTTAAAGCAGCCTTTCCGAAACGCTGGGAACGCTCCGCAATCACCAGTCCTAAATGTTCGCTTGCGACGTCCGCAAGAGAATAGTCGTTCTTCAGCGGATTGAGAAGATACGCCGCCAGAATCACATCAAAAAATCTCTCCGTTTTATCGCAGGCCAGATAATCGTAAATATTTTTGATATTTCCGCAGGCAAGCGCTGCTTTCTGCGCAAGATACGCCGTTTTTTCCCGCAGATACCCTTCCGTCACAAAGCCCTCGCAGGGGATAAAAAAGCTCTCACCGCCCGGAAAAGAAATGGCGGCCCCGGCAAAATCATTTTTCGCTTTTTCGTCCCGCAAAATAGCAAGGCCGATTTCCCCACTTTCCGAAAGCGCCCTCTCAAAAAGGGCCTCCGCCTCATCAAGCCCTCTCGCCATCCTGAATTTCTTTGTCAGGCCGTCATTGGAAACGCTCTTTTCAAATCGGGAGAGCATACTCTTAAATCCAAGCTTCTTTAAAAGCGCATACGCCTCTTCCGTATAAAAGTCCTGAACCTTTGCTTCCTCCAGCGAAAATGAAAGGGGGCTGTCCACATTGATTGTGGCCAGCGTTTTACTCAAATAAGCCTGCTCCTTATAGTTAATCAGGGATTCCCGAACCGCCTTTTTGGTCACTTCCTCCACATGGGCGTAAATATTGTCGAGAGAGCCGAACTGCTTCATTAGCTCCGCCGCCGTTTTCTCTCCCACCTTCGGCACGCCCGGAATGTTGTCGGAAGAATCCCCCATTAACGCCTTCAAATCAATAAACTGGATGGGATTTACCTGATACTTTTTCTCCACGTCATCGGCATAGTAATCTTCAACCTCGGTTTTTCCGCCTTTGGTTTTGGGAATCCTGATTTTAATGACATCGGTTGCTATCTGCAGCAAATCCCTGTCGCCGGATACAAGGGAAACCGCCGCTCCCTCCTTCTCCGCGCGCTTTGCCAGCGTTCCTAAAATATCGTCGGCCTCAAGTCCCGCCTGCTCCATCATTTTAATTCCCATGGCGGCAAGCACCTCCTTGAGCAGGGGAACCTGCTCCCGAAGCTCCTCCGGCATGGGCTTTCTGGTCCCTTTGTATTCCGGATAGATTTCATGCCGGAAGGTGGGCGCATGTACGTCAAACGCTACGGTCAGATAATCCGGGGATTCCTCCTCCAGAATTTTAAACATGATATTGAGAAAACCGTACACGGCATTGGTATGAAGCCCGTCCCCGTTCGTAAGGTCCGGCACCCCGTAAAATGCCCTGTGCAAAATACTGTGTCCGTCGATTAAAACTAATTTTTCCATGTCTTTCCCCATTTCTGCCTGATTTAAGGTTCCGGCAAGCGTCCGGCTTCTCTTCAGTAAAAAGTCATCACCAGCGCCACTAAAACAATGGCCGCTATCACCACAAGCCCGTCCAGAAGATAAGAAAGCCACATCAGGCTTTCTCTCATCTTCAGAGCATGTTCTTCCAGTTCTATCCGGTAATCCAGTTCGTTTTTTAAGTCAAACACGCTGCCGGCTTCCAGCCTGGAAAGCCCTTCCTTTACAAGAAACTGGATGGAAAGCTCTTCCTTGCATTCTCCGCACTCGTCTATATGCTCCATAAACTCCCGCAAATCATCCGTGTCCAAATCATCCTCAAGGAAGACGGGAATCAGTTTTTCCGCTTCTTTACATGTCATGCCAGTTCCTCGCCGCGTAATTATTACTTCTAATAAATATACACTAAATTATGCGTAAAGTAAATCAGAAAAAGAGCG
>CAJTMZ010000029.1:29435-37864 GCA_910577445.1 uncultured Lachnospiraceae bacterium
TTATAAAAGCCGCCCCTCCAGTACCACCTGCTTTAATTCCAGGTTATCTTTTTTAAGCAGTACCACATTTGCCCGTTTTCCGGGCGTGATGCTCCCGCACACGTCATAAATCCCCACGCTCTTTGCAGGATTTACCGCGGTGCATTTCACTGCGGATTCCATGGGAATCCCCATTTTCAGAACCGCCGTCCTAAGACAGTCCATCAGATTGGTGACAGACCCCGCGATGGTTCCGTCCTCTAAGGTCGCCAGATTTCCAACCACCTTCACATACTGTCCGCCCAGCGTATAGTCGCCGTCCGCAAGGCCCGTGGCTCTCATACTGTCGCTAATCATTATCACACGGTCGTCGCCAAAAAGCCGGAAAGTCGCCCGCACCGCCGCCGGATGAATGTGCACCCCGTCGCAAATCAGCTCCACTTCCGCTTTCATGGCGTCCGCCGCCGCGCCGATAACCCCCGGCGCCCTGTGAGTATAGGGATTCATGGCATTGTAAAGATGGGTTACATGGCTTGCGCCTTTCTCAAAAGCACGGACAGCCGTGTCGTAATCCGCCGCCGTGTGCGCTAAGGACATCACCACTTCCCCGTGTTTCTTTTCGATAAACTCCATGGCTCCTTCCACTTCCGGCGCGATGGCAATCAGCTTTACCATATGGCCAGAAGCTTCGTTTAACCGGTCAAACATAGCGGCGTCCGGCTTGCTGATATATTCTTCGTTCTGCGCGCCCTTCTTTGCCACGGACACAAAGGGGCCTTCCATGTTGATGCCGTAAAGCCGCGCTCTCTTTTCTCCGGCCGGCCCATCCTCTGCCTTATCGTCTCTGTAAGCCTTTGCCTCCCTGCACACTGTATGCAGGGTATCCTCTGAAAGCGTCATGGTAGCCGGAACAATGTTGGTTACCCCCACGGAAGCCTCGTAAGACGCCATGGCTTCGATTGCCTCTCTGGTTCCGTCGCAGAAATCAAAGCCCGCGCAGCCGTGGAAATGGATATCCGTAAGCCCTGGTATGGCGTAGCATCCGCTTCCGTCTATCTCTTCCTTATCGCCCAATTCTTCCGGTCCGGATACAAACTTACCGCCCTCTATATAAATATCCCGGATTAAAAACCTTCCGTCCTCCGTATATACGCTGGCATTTTTAATTACCATAAGAAATCAACTCCCTTCTGAATCTTTTCATGCCCCGCAGCTTACTGCGGGGCCGCCAACCGGCAATCCTACTTTACAAGGGATAAAGCCGCTTCGTCCGCCACAACCGTGACATTTCTGTGAAGCTGTAAGACGGAAGCCTGTACCTTCGGTGTAATCGGCCCGAAAAACGCTTCCTTTACAATCTTCGCCTTATCCTCGCCGCTTACCACAACCAGAACCTTCTTCGCCAGCATTATCGTCTGAATGCCCATTGTGTATGCCTGACGGGGAACTTCGTCTATGGAAGCGAAAAATCTCTGGTTCGCTTTCACGGTGGATTCCGTCAAATCAACGCAGTGAGTTCCCGCCTCAAAGGTATCGGCCGGCTCGTTAAAGCCGATATGCCCGTTGTGGCCAAGGCCGAGAAGCTGCAAATCAATGCCTCCCACGTCCGCAATGATTCTGTCGTAATCGCCGCATGCCTTATCGCTGTCCTTTTCCGTTCCGTCCGGCAGGAAAGTTCTGTCCGGGTTGATGTTCACCTTGCTGAAAAGATGATGGTTCATAAAGTAATAGTAGCTCTGGTCGTTGTCCCTTGTAAGCCCTTTGTATTCGTCCAGATTCACCGACGTCACCTTTGAGAAGTCCAAATCTCCCTTGTCATACCATTTAACAAGCTGCGCGTAAGCGCCGATAGGCGTTGAACCGGTGGCAAGGCCAAGCACGCAGTCCGGCTTCATAATCACCTGTGCCGATATGACGTTCGCCGCCTTTCTGCTCATATCGTCATAATCTTTTGCTCTGATAATTCTCATTTTTCTCTTTTCCTTTCCCTTGATTATTTTTTCAGCCCTTTTCCCTATTATATAGAATACCCATAAGGCCCGCAAGAGATTCCGGTAAAAAGGGCGGAGGTCCCGAAGGACCTCCGCTTGCCAGGGGTTTCGGTATTCTATGGTTAAGAAATACCTTATAACATCTTCTTCATCTCGTCGGCAACAAACTGTACTTTTGTTCCTACAATTACCTGTACAGATGTCTTGCTGGGTCTCATAACGCCCGCAACGCCTGCCGACTTGATTTTCTTTTCGTCAACCTTGGTGTAATCTTTAATTTCCAGACGAAGTCTTGTCACGCAGTTGTCAAGGCTTGTAACGTTGCCTTTTCCGCCAAGGCCTTCAAGAACAACCTTTGCAACTTCTGTGAAGTTATCGTTGGAAAGAACCACTCTCTTCTCCGCTTCAATATCATCGTCTTCTCTTCCGGGAGTCTTTAAATCCAGTTTCACGATTAACGTGCGGAATACCACATAGTAAACAGCCGCAACAACAAGACCAATCGGAATAATCATCCATGTATTCATAGCTGCCGGAAGCTTCGCACAAAGAACCCAGTCAATAAAGCCGCCGCTGAAAGTAAATCCGGCTCTTACAGGAAGCATAGCGCAGATTGCGCAGACAATACCGGTAAGCAGTGCATGAATCAGATAAAGCACGGGTGACAGGAACATAAATGCAAATTCAAAAGGCTCTGTTACGCCTGTAAGGAAAGAACAAAGAGCCGCTGCACCAAGCAGACCTGCCGCAATTTTCTTCTTTTCCGTCTTGGCTGTGTGATACATTGCAAGCGCCGCACCGGGAACACCAAGCATCATTACCGGGAAGAATCCTGTCATATACTGGCCTACTTCGCCGGCTGCCGCTGCTTCGTATCCGCCCAGACCCCAGAACTTATAGAGGTCGGCAATACCAACAGCATCAAACCAGAATACGGAATTCAGCGCGTGGTGGAGACCAAAAGGAATCAGCAGTCTGTTAAAGAAGCCGTAAACACCAACGCCGATAGCGCCTGTAGAAGAAACTGCCGTACCGAATGATACCAGTCCTCCGTAAAGCACAGGCCATACGAAGAATAAAATCAGGCTGACAACAATGGTAACGCCAGCCGTCACAATTGCCACGCTTCGTTTTCCACTGAAGAAAGACAACGCATCCGGCAGCTTTGTACTCTTAAATTTATTGTAGCAGGCTGCGCCGATTAAACCTGTCAGGATACCGATAAACTGATTTCCTGCAATCTTTGAAAAAGCAGCGTCTGCTTCTCCGCCGGTGAACATTTCAACTGCCCCGGGCGAAAGAAGTGTTGTAACCATCAGATAGGATACAATACCTGCCAGCGCGGCCGTTCCGTCATTGTCATCCGACATACCGATAGCAACACCGATAACGAACAAAATCGCCATGTTGTCTATCAGCGCCGAACCGGCCTTACACAGGAATGCAGCAGCTATGTTTCCGCTTCCCCAGCCGTTCGGGTCAATCCAGTAACCAAGGCCAAGCATGATACCCGCAACCGGAAGACAGGCAACCGGAAGCATCAATGACTTGCCAAGCTTTTGTAAATATTTCATCATAATAAGTTTACCCCCTTAATCTTTGCGTTCCGCCCCTGGCAGCGAAACATGTTGGTTGTTACTTTTATAGATTAGCCTTCAGAAATTCTTCCACCGCTTTGGCAGCTTCCCCCTCATCCGGACCCTCTACCTTAATCGTTACTTCCGTTCCTTTTGTCGCGCCTAAGCTCATAAGCGCCATAATTCTTTTTGCGTTTGCTTCCTTACCATCCTTTGAGATGATGATATCGCTCTTAAATCCAGCGGCCAGCTTTACCAAAAGCCCTGCCGGTCTGGCGTGAATACCCAGCTCATCCGTGATGGTATAGTTAAATGTCTGCATAACCGTCCCCTCCTAAATCTCTCTGATTGCTTTTCGAAGTTCCAAAACATATGTGGGTGAAACGGATAATTCATCCACACCCATATCTACAAAGGTTCTGGTAAGGCTTAAGTCTCCTGCCAGTTCCCCGCAAATACCTACCCAAATCTTTTCCCTGTGGCCGTTCTCGACGGTCATCTGAATGAGTTTTAACACAGCCTTATGATGGGTGTCGCAGATTTTTTCAAGCTTTTGGTTCTGCCTGTCAATCGCCAGCGTATACTGGGTCAAATCATTGGTTCCGATACTGAAAAAGTCCACTTCTTTTGCAAGCTCGTCGCTGATGAGCGCCGCAGCCGGGGTTTCTATCATAATTCCCAGCTCCACCTCTCCCATTGCAATATTCTCCGAAGCAAGCTCTGATTTTACGCTTTCCACAATGTCCTTAATCCGCCTGATTTCATCCACGGAAATAATCATGGGAAACATAATGGACGCCGTGCCAAAGGCGCTTGCCCGGTAGATTGCCCGAAGCTGCGTGCGGAAAAGGTCTTCCCTGTCCAGACAGATACGGATTGCCCGGTAGCCGAGAGCCGGATTTTCCTCTTCCTCAAGCCCTAAATAATCAACCCTCTTGTCGGCTCCGATATCCAGTGTCCTTATGATAACTTTTTTGCCGCCCATCTTTTCAAGAACCGTCCTGTAGCTTTTGAACTGCTCTTCCTCCGTGGGCGCCGTATCTCTGCCCAGATATAAAAACTCGCTTCGAAACAACCCGATTCCGCCGCCGTCCGCGGCAAGAACCCGCTCTGCATCCTCTTCGTTTCCGATATTGCAATAGACGTTTACCCTTCTTCCGTCTGTAGTTACGTTATCCTGTCCTACCAGCTTTTTCAGCCCTTCCAGTTCGTCGAGCCATCCGTTCTTTCTGGAAATCATATACTGAAGAACATCCTCCGGCGGGTCAATCAAAAATTCTCCCGAAAAGCCGTCCACCACCGCCATCTTTCCATGGTATTCATCGAGAAGCTCCACGTTTGTCCCTACCATAGAGGGAAGGTTCATACTCCTTGCAAGAATCGCCGTATGGGAATTGGCGGAACCGTGTATCGTCACAAACGCAAGAATCTTACTCTTATCCATCTGAATGGTCTCGCTGGGCGTCAAATCATCCGCCAGAAGTATCACCGGCTCTTTTACCTTGATGGAAGCATCCTGAGTGCCTGCCAGATTATTGATAATTCTTTTGGAGATATCCAGAACGTCGGCGCTCCTGGCTTTCATGTAGTCGTCGTCCATTCCGGCGAACATCTGCGAATAATTGTTTCCCACCTCGTTCACCGCGTACTCCGCGTTGCACTTTCCGGCAATCATATCCTTAATGTCTTCCAGATACCCTTCGTCCTCCAGCATCATCTTGTGTACGTCGAATATCATGGCTTCTTCTTCGCCAACGCTTTTAAGCGCATTCCTGTACAGGATATCAAGCTGTCCCTTTGCCTCCGACACCGCCAGCTCAAACCGCCTGGCCTCGCCCTGTACGTCCTCTATCTGTGTCTGTTTCAAAGTGTATTCCTGTTTTCGATACACATATACTCTTCCAACCGCAATTCCTTTCAGAACGCTTTTTCCGGTACATTTAACCATTATGTTCTCCTTACTTCGCACAGGTAATTACTTCGTCGCCCACATTCACCTGACCCCCGGCCATGCATTTTACTTCCGAGAAGTCCGAACTGTTGCAGATAATCACAGGAGTCACGGTATCGTATCCCGCCCCGGCAATCTCGCTGATATCCGCCTCTAAAAGCAGGTCGCCTTTGCTTACCTGCTGGTTTTCCTCTACCAGAGTCCTGAAGAACTGTCCCTTTAGCTGTACCGTGTCAAGCCCTACGTGAATCAGTATTTCCACTCCCTCAGGCGTTGTCACGCCAACCGCGTGGCCGGTGGGAAATACGGTGCTCACAACGCCGTCGGCAGGCGCGTATATCTTTCCCTCAGCCGGTTTAACGGCAATTCCCTTTCCCAGTATCTCCTCCGCAAAGGTGGCGTCCGCCACCTCACTGATAGGGATACACTCTCCTTTTACCGGAGCGGCAATCGAAATCCCCTTTTTCTTCATAAAATCAAATAATCCCATTTCTTTTCCCTCCCTTTCCATGCGTTTTTATTTTTTCTGCCAATCCGGTTCCCGTCAGACATTTTTGTAAGCGTCCCTTGTCCGCTTAATGCTCACGGCCAGATAAACTTTCTCCTCGCCTGTCATAAAACAGTTATACTTATCCTTCAAAAAAACGTTAATATCATCCACAAGCCGGCATTCTTCCTCGCAGTATTCCTTTACCGCACTGTGAAATTCATCTTCTTCGGGTCCGTCTATGGGGGGAAGTTTCAGTAAACGATGTGCCATGTATTTCAGATTGCTGACCAGCCAATCTCTGTGCATGGAATTTTCCCTGAACTGAGGAAATTCCTTCTCAACGTATTCCATCATTTCCCGAATCATATTTGTCATCCGAAAGGTATCACCTATTCTGGTATCGTACTGCGCGTTTACAAGATGCAGCGCGATGGACGCCGCCTCATCGTCAGGCATCCGCAGCGATGTCTTTTCCTCTATCAGGCGCAGCGCATATTTCCCCACCAGATATTCCTTAGGATAAAAAAGCTTAATCTCCTCAAGCAGCGCATTAGCAAAATGCATTCCTTCTTTAAATCGGTCGATTGCAAATCCAATATGATCCGTCAATGTAAGATACACGTTCTGATTCAATTTAATTTCAATAGATGATTTTGCGTAAGAAATGATATCACTTGATAGCTGAACGTATTCCAGAGGCAGCTTGGCCAGCAGCGCTTTAAACCTTTCCAGATTGTCCTTATTGTCCATCCGGAAAATCTTTTCCACCGCCGCGTCGTTAATCTCCTGTCCGGGCTTTTTCCCGAACCCGATTCCTCTGCCCATGACCACGAGCTCTCCGCCGTACTGGTCAATGCTGGATACGATATTATTATTAATTATCTTCTTTATTACCATCACAGCCCGCGTCCCCTCTCAAATCCGGTTTTCTATCTGCAAAAATTACAAATAAAAAACCAAATTTTATAAATCAATCTCTCCTCAAGTTTAGATTAACTTACAAAATCTGGTTTTGCCTGCCGTACAGTAACAACCCGCATATTTATTATGCCCATATCTTAACAATATTGACAACAATTGTCAAGCCCATTTAGAAAAAATACAACACTTTGTTTATAACCAACATTATAAACAAAGTGTTTTTGTATACTATGCCTATTTGACGATTCTTACAGAAGTCCCTGTATAACCAGAAACAATATCAGCACCGGAAGCACGAAGGTCACATAAACGCGAATCCATCCGGGCATCTTTAATCCCTCTCCGGTATTCGCCTCCTTCAGATACCTGTCAAATCCCCATCCGTATCTGGTTACGCAGAAAAGCAGATAACACAGCGAGCCGATGGGCAGTATCAGATTGCTGACCACAAAATCCTCCAAATCAAGAATCGTGCTGCCCGCTCCTAACGGCTGAACGGCAGACCACAGATTATAGCCGAACACGCAGGGCAGCGACAATACCGTAATGGCTATCAGATTCACCAGACAGGATTTTTTTCTGCTCCAGTGGAACAAATCCATGCCGCAGGAAATGATATTTTCAAAAACCGCCAGAATGGTGGAAAATGCGGCAAACGTCATAAAGACAAAAAACAGCGTTCCCCAGATTCTGCCTGCGGCCATACTGTTAAACACGTTGGGCAGCGTGATAAAAATAAGCTGGGGTCCCATATCAGGACTGATGCCGAAAGCAAAGCAGCTCGGGAAAATGATAAGACCCGAAACAAAGGCCACAAAGGTATCCAGAATGGCGATGTTTACCGACTCGCCCAAAAGGGTGCGCTTCTTGTCGATATAACTGCCGAATATCGCCATCGCCCCAATGCCCAGGCTTAAAGTGAAAAACGCCTGATTCATCGCCGCCGTAATCGTCTCTAATATCCCGACCTCCGCCATTCTCCCAAAATCAGGAAGCAGGTAGAATTTCAGTCCTTCCATTCCGCCTTCCAGCGTCATGCTGTGAACTGCCAGCACAATAATAATCAGAAGAAGAAGGCTCATCATAACTTTGGTGATTCGCTCAACGCCCTTCTGAAGGCCAAGGGAACAGATTAAAATGCCGGACACCACAATAATCACCATGGTAACCGTAAGAACCAGCGGACTTTCCAGCATACTCTGGAACATCCCCGCCACCTGCTCTTTATCCTTTCCCGTAAACTTTCCTGTCAGCATCTGGTAAAAATAGTACAGCATCCATCCCGCCACAGTGGTATAGAACATCATAAGGATATAGTTCCCCGCCATGCCCAGATACCCGTTTAGATGCCATTTCTGTCTGGGCTTTTCAAGCTCCGTAAAACTCTTTATGATACTTTTACGGCTGGCACGTCCCACCGCAAATTCCATGGTCATAACCGGCACGCCCATGGCAATCAGGAAAAACAGGTAAAACAGTACAAATACCCCTCCGCCGTATAATCCCGTAATATAGGGAAA
>CAJTMZ010000030.1:0-17087 GCA_910577445.1 uncultured Lachnospiraceae bacterium
TTTATTTTGCATATTTCTGCTTTTACAGTAGATTTTTCATTTACTTCCATTGTATAATAAGGAATGATTGTTTCATTTTGGAGGAAATGCTATGGCAGTAAAATACGTATTTGTAACAGGCGGTGTTGTTTCAGGTTTGGGAAAAGGAATTACAGCCGCTTCTTTAGGTAGATTGCTTAAAGCAAGAGGATATAAGGTGACGATGCAGAAGTTCGACCCTTATATCAATATGGACCCCGGAACCATGAACCCCATCCAGCACGGAGAGGTTTTCGTAACCGAGGACGGCACCGAGACGGATTTGGACCTTGGGCACTATGAGCGTTTTATTGACGAAAATCTGGACAAGAATTCCAATGTGACCACGGGTAAAATTTACTGGAGCGTGCTCCAAAAGGAACGCCGGGGAGATTACGGCGGGGGAACCGTTCAGGTAATCCCTCATATTACAAACGAAATCAAAAGCCGTTTCTACCGTAATTTTACCGATGAGGAAACCCGAATCGCCATCATCGAGGTGGGCGGCACCGTGGGCGATATCGAGAGCCAGCCTTTCCTTGAATCTCTCCGTCAGTTTCAGCATGAAATCGGGCATGAAAATGCAATCCTGATTCATGTGACGCTGATTCCTTACCTGAAGGCGTCGCAGGAAATGAAGACCAAGCCTACTCAGGCCAGCGTCAAGGAGCTCCAGGGAATGGGCATCCGTCCCGACATCATCGTGTGCCGGAGCGAATATCCCTTAAGCCAGAGTATCAAGGATAAAATTGCGCTCTTCTGCAACGTGCCCAATAACCACGTTCTGCAGAATCTGGATGTGGAATATTTGTATGAGGCTCCCCTTGCCATGGAAAACGAACATCTGGCACAGGTTGCCTGTGAATGTCTGAATCTGGACTGCCCCGAGCCGGACCTTACGGACTGGAAAGCAATGGTGGAATCCTTAAGGACTCCCACCGGGGAAGTGACCGTTGCGCTGGTAGGGAAATATGTACAGCTTCACGACGCTTACATCAGCGTTGTGGAAGCCTTAAAGCATGGCGGGATTTCCAATCGTGTCACTGTGAATATCAAATGGATTGATTCCGAACTTGTTACGGATGAAACCGCAGACGGCCTTTTTAAGGATGTGGGCGGCATTCTTGTTCCCGGCGGCTTCGGCCCTCGCGGTATTGAAGGCAAGATTTGTGCGATTCGCTATGCCCGTACTCACAAGCTTCCTTTCCTGGGGCTGTGTCTGGGCATGCAGCTTGCCATTGTGGAATTTGCCCGCAACGTGATTGGTTATAACGATGCAAACAGCATTGAACTTGACCCTTCCACCTCTCACCCGGTTATTGCGCTTATGCCGGACCAGAATGGTGTTGAGGATATCGGCGGAACCTTGAGGCTTGGTTCTTATCCCTGCGAGCTGGACAAGACCTCCCTTGCATATAAATTATACGGGGAAGAAATTATCCACGAGCGTCACAGACACCGTTACGAAGTAAACAATGATTTCCGTACGGTTTTAACGGAGCACGGCATGAAGCTTTCCGGCCATTCTCCCGACGGACGTATTATTGAGATGTGCGAGCTCACGGGTCACCCGTTCTTCCTTGCCACTCAGGCACATCCGGAGCTTAAGTCAAGGCCCAACAGACCGCATCCTCTGTTTAAGGGATTTATTGAAGCGGTTACGAAATGTGAAAGATGAAATTATCAGCGGCACGGTTTCCCGTGCCGCGTCTTTGTCCGCCTCAGGATAGTTCCTATCCATGGCTTTTGGTTTTTTACTGGAATAACCTCGTCACAAGAGAATCCTGCTCCATCCGTTTTCTCAGCATCAAAGCGCCGTAATCTCTCATAAGTTCCTGTCTCTTCTTTTCGGATATTGCTTTCGGCATATCCAAATCCTCGATACGGCTTCTGGAATTTAACTGTTCCAGCGAAGCGGCAGTATTATAGTTATAAGTATGCTCCAGACGATTGGTCTGCGCTCCGATATTGCCCCTTCTGGAGGAAATCATATCCATTGCCTTATCGATGTCCTGCAGGTTAAAATTGCCCTTAGTCACATCAAAGTCCGCAATGCCAAGCGCTTCCAGCGTGGAATTTTCCATCTGGATTTTCATGCCGTTTCCGTCAGGATTGGTAGCCAGATGCATATCCGCCATACTGCCGTCAAGAAGCTTTTGCTCATTGAAAGTAGTGTCCTTTGCTAGGGACTGGATGCCTTCCTTAAGCTGGTTTATCTCATTTTGGTACATCTGCTTTTCCGTGTCTGAATTTAATCCGTTCATGGATTTCACTGCAAGCTCACGGATTCTCTGCAAATAGTCCATCATGCCGTCCATGGCTCCGTCCGCCACGTTCAAAGCGCTAATGCCGTCTTTCGCATTATCCGCCCCTACCCGAAGCCCGGTTTCTTCCCTTTCCATCTTTTTGCCGATGGCAAGACCGGCCGCGTCGTCCGCCGCCGTATTAATTCTCTTTCCGCTGGCAATGTGGGAATAGGAATTGTAAAGCCCGTTATTATTTACTGTCATACTGCTCATAACTGCACCTCCTTTCCTATTAACAGTTCCGTCTTAATTATATCCTTTTGCAAAGAATATCTCAATCGGCAACCATAAAATATTTTAGGCTAACCATTATATAGTTTGTACCGGGCATGGTTTTCCACGCCCGGTACATTTAATATACAGTGAATTAAAAATTTATTAATCTGTCAGCAGAGCCATTCTGTCAGGGTCATCCGCAAACACTTCTTTTGCATTGTCCTTTGTCACAACGACAGGAGGCAGTTCATAAATGGGAACATCAATTACGCCATTGTTTACCTTTACATCGGTTGCCGGCATCCCGTTACCGCTTAACAGACTTCCAATAATAGAAACCGTCTCCGCAACAAGCGCATTAGTCGGTTTTGCAACCGTGGAATACTGTCTGCCTGACCATACCCACTCAACAGATTCATTTTCCGCGTCCAGTCCCGATACTACAGGAATCGGCTGTCCCGCATTCTCACAGGATGTAATAATCGCACGGGCAATACCGTCGTTCGGTGAAAGAACACCGTCAATCTCAATGTCTGAATAATTGCCCGCAAGAATGGCGTCCATACGTGACTGCGCTTTGGAGTTATCCCAGTCAACTGTCGCGCACTGTGTAAAATCTGTCTGCCCTGATACAACAACCAAAGTCCCGTCGTCTATGAGCGGCTGAAGCACTGACATTGCTCCTGTAAAGAAATTCGGCGCATTCGGGTCAGCCGGGCCGCCGCCGAAAAGTTCAATGTTGTAAGGAGCCGAGCCTTTCAATTCCTCCAGACCCTGCAGAAGCGCCTGTGCCTGTAATTCCCCTGTTTTTACACTGCCAAACTGTACTACGCCGTCAACGCCTGTGGTATTTTCCAACAGTCTGTCATATCCGATTATGTATACGCCCGCATCTTTTGCCTTTTCCAGCACCGAACCAAGCTGTGAACCGTCAACAGGTCCGACAACGATAACCTGCGCGCCGTTCTCAATCATGGACTCGATTTGCTGTTGCTGCTGCGGAACTTTCTGGTCAGCGGCCTGTATAATCGCTTCATAACCTGCGGCCTCAAGCTGTTCTTTAAACATCACTTCCGCCTCCGCCCAGTTCTGTGTTCCAAGCCACGGCAGCGCCACACCGACGATACCGCCTCCTGTGGACGAAGTCCCGGCCGCATCTTCAGCTTCCGCAGTCTCCGCGTTTCCGGCTTCAGCAGTTTTCTCCACATCCGCGGTTGTGTCAGTCGCCGTCTGCGAGGCCTCCTCCGTTCCCCTGCCTCCTCCACAGCCTGTCAGCATGGTTGCCGCAAGAACTGCCGTCATCAAAAGTGATAATGCTTTTTTTGCTTTCATAACTTATTTCCTCCTTTTTGTTTTTAAATTTCAGGATTTTACCCCCTGTTTTTCTTGTTATATACATCAAAGGCTACAGCCGCTAAGAGCACAAAGCCCTTTATAACCTGCGTTTTGTCGGCCCCGACGCCCATAAGCATAAGCCCGTTGTTCAAGACCGCCATCACCAGGCCGCCTACCATCGTTGCAATGACGGTTCCGACACCGCCCGATACAGCCGCGCCGCCAATAAATACGGATGCGATGGCATCCATCTCCCATGAGGTTCCGTCCGCCGGTCCTGCCGCTGTCGAACGTCCCACAAATAATATACCCGCCACGGCTGCCAGAACTGACATGTTAAGCATTGTGAGAAAATACGTTCTTTTCACATTTACGCCGGATAATTCTGCCGCCGACTTATTTCCTCCTACCGCATAGACATGACGTCCGAAGGATGTTCTTTCCGTAATCAGATAATACAGGATAATCAGTATCACAAGAATCAGTCCTGGAATCGGAAAACTTGTGCCCGGCCTTCCGCTTCCGAAAAGCCATGTCGCGTATCCGATAACAGCAGCCACAATTCCGATACGAACCGCAAACGGCCAGAACGCCTCTTTCTTTCCGGTAACATCTCCTGAATGGGTAAACTTCCTCATCTGTGCAATTACATACACAGCTATTGCAATTATTCCAAGCAATAAAGTTGAGTTGTTCATCCCCGTAAAAGCCGGGCCCCATTCAGGGAGATAACCGGCACCAAACCATTTCAGCTCTGAGGGAACAGGAACTGAAATTGAGTTTGATATCCAAATAACACCGCCTCTGAATATCATCATACCGCCAAGCGTTGTAATGAATCCCGGAATGCCAAGCCTCGATAAGAAAAATCCCTGCCATGCCCCGGCTATCATGCCAATTACCAGCGCAATCAGAATTGCAACATACCACGGCAGGTTAAACTGGCGGGCGGTTATCGCCATTACCATAGACGCAAATCCTGCAACCGAACCCACCGACAAGTCAATCTGTCCGATTACTATTACCATAAGCATTCCTAAAGCCAAAACCAATACATATGCATTTCCCGATATTAAATTTTGAAAATTTGAGGAAGTAATCATCTTACCTCCCGATGCAATATTGAAAATTATAATGAGCGCTGCGAGGGCAACCACCATCGTATATTGACGGAGGTCTTCGCCCAACACCTTTTTAATATATTTCATTACCGTCTCCTCTTAAGCCGTTATGGTCATCTTCTGCATTAACATTTCCTGATTAGCCTCTTTTGTGGGAATCTCACCCGTAATTTTTCCTTCAAAAATCGTATAAATGCGGTCCGCCATTCCAAGAAGTTCCGGGAGTTCGGAGGATACCAGAATAATTGCTTTTCCCTCGTCTGCAAGTTCATGGATTAATTTATAAATCTCATATTTTGCACCCACATCAATACCCCTTGTCGGCTCATCCAGAATGAGAATATCCGGCTCTGTAAACATCCACTTTGAAAGGACGACTTTCTGCTGGTTTCCGCCTGATAAAGTATTCACGCCAACACCCACATCGCGGCACTTAATTCTCAGGGAAGCTTTATATTTTTCCGAGGCTGCCCTCTCCTTGTCAAAGTCCAGAAGACCTTTTGTTTTAATTACATTCAGATTCGCGGAGACAACGGTTTTTCTAATCGTATCAAGAAGATTTAGTCCCAGTCCCTTTCTGTCCTCCGGCACATAAGCAATCTTATTTTTAATAGCCTCCCGGACAGAATTTATCTGGACTTCCCTGCCTTCTATTTTTATCTTTCCGCCTCTGAAAATCCCCATATTTTTTCCAAACAAAGACCTCATCAATTCCGTTCTGCCCGCTCCCATAAGGCCGGCAAACCCGACAATTTCTCCGGCTCTGACATAAAATGCAGAATTTTTGCAGAGCATTTTTCCGGGAACTTTCGCGTCCTCAACATTCCAATCCGAAACCTCAAGAATAACTTCTCCGATTTTAGGCGTATGTTCAGGATATCTGTTTTCAATTTCACGTCCCACCATGGCCTTGATAATTTTGTTCTCGTCAACCCTGCCAGCCTCCACGGCATAACCATCCACGGTTTTCCCATCCCTGATTACTGTCACATAATCGGAAACCGCCGCTATCTCATTTAACTTGTGGGAAATCATAATGCAGGTAATTCCCTGCTTTTTCAGTCCAAGCATCAAACGCAGCAAATTTTTAGAGTCCGATTCATTTAACGACGATGTGGGTTCATCCAAAATAAGAACTTTAACATTTTTTGACAGCGCCTTCGCGATTTCAACAAGCTGCTGCTGCCCGACGCCCAAATTTTTAATGATTGTATTTGGAGCAATATGTAATCCGACTTTCTCCAACAACTCTCTCGTTCTTTTACGTTCTTTCTCCCAATTTATAAGTCCCTTTTCCACAATTTCATTGCCCATGAAAATATTTTCCGTAACGGACAACTCGGGAATCATCGTAAGCTCCTGGTGAATGATAACGATTCCCGCGCGTTCAGAGTCTTTGATGTTTTTGAACGTCATTTTTTTACCCTGAAAAACAATCTCGCCATCATAACTTCCATATGGATAAACGCCTGACAAAACTTTCATCAGGGTAGATTTTCCCGCGCCGTTTTCGCCGCATATTGCATGTATGGAGGCCTCTGAAACTTCCAGCGTCACGTCAGAAAGCGCCTTAACCCCCGGA
This sequence comes from uncultured Lachnospiraceae bacterium, assembly GCA_910577445.1. Lineage (GTDB taxonomy): Bacteria > Bacillota > Clostridia > Lachnospirales > Lachnospiraceae > Suilimivivens. The sequence continues at coordinate 6,579 of CAJTMZ010000030.1, forward strand.
AATGTTTTGGTGATGTTCTTCATCTGCAAAATATAACCGTCACTCATCTAACCCTATACCTCCCTTCCCTTAAATATTCACTTTGCTTTCGCAATCTTTAATTGTCTTTATTTTAGAAAATTTGCCGTGGTTTGCCTATTGCCGGATGTCATATCTTTTATTGTGACATTCGTCAAATAAAAAAAGCGGTTTACATATGACAAATGTCATTGACATTTTTGCCATATATAAACCGTTTAAAATACCTATTCGTTCAGGAAACTTCTGACTCGTTTTTCTATCATCTGCAGTCCTATCTTTGAATCCGTCCCGTTTTTTACAATATCGTCAATGCCTGCGTCAATCATTTCCTTAACCAGTGTGATATCCTTGAAATTATAATCCGGCTCGGCATTGTCCATAATAGATGTGATAAGGTTTATATCCATTCCGCCCTCCTCGGACAGCACCTGATTTATGCTTAACATAGTCGTCATGGAATCAGTAACCGTTTTCAATACAGACGCGCCTTCTTTATAGGTATATATTTCACTTTGAATTTCTATATCGTAACAAAAAGTTTTTATCAGTTCCCAGGCAAGCCTCTCATTGTCTGTTCTGGAATTCATGGCCAGTAAAAGCGTGCTCATGGTCGATTTGTTATCGCCTTTTTCTCCCCGAGGCAGCGTAATACAGTCCAGCTCAAAATTCGTATATTTTTTTATGTTCCATGGATAAGGCTTATAAGTTCTGTAATCCGACAAAAGTGCCGGCATAAACGCCACATTCCCTTTATCGAAGTCGTCTGCCGTGACGGAATTTCCTTTTGCAAGTCTGTTTATTTTCTTGATGAAATCCACAGCCTCTATCGCATTTTCACTGAGCAGATTGCAGTTCGTGCCGTTTGCGTCAAAGGCATTCACACCGTTTGTAATAAAAGCATGCTGCCAGGTATAACCGCAGACGCCAAACCGGTCTTCTATTCCATTGCCGTCGGTATCTTTGGTAACCCTGCTGCAGATATCATAAAAATCTTCCCACGTCCAATCTTCCTGTATTTCATTTATCCCTTCGTTTTTCAGCAGCGTTTTGTTTACAAACATCATACTTGGCACACTCTCGAAGGGAATCCCGTACTGACTGCCGGAAATATTTCCAAATTCAAAGGATGCGTTATAATATCTGGACTTATCATAATCCGCGTCCCTGTCAATAAACCCGTCCAGTTTCATCAGGGCATCCGTACCTGCAAAGGTGGAAAAATCTTCCGGCAGTATAAAGAAAACATCCGGCGCGTTTCCTTTTATCAAAGCAGACGCGATATATTCCGAATAGTCATCTTTCTGGATTCCGCTTACAAACTTCACCTTTACTCCGGGATGACCGGCTTCAAATTTCTCCACTGCATCATCAATAAGCTGATAGGTGTAAGCATCCGGAACATCCCATGCGCTGCCTGTAAAAAAGCCCAGCGTTATTGTCCTTTTATGCTGGAAATAATAAAATAAGGCTGACGCCGCTACCAGAACCGCCGTCATAAAAACGCCTAAGACAAATCCTTTGCCCATAATCTTCTTTTTCATCAAAGTCAGCTTTTCCTCCACTGTACGGCCCAGATAGCTAATTGTGTTCTGTCGCGCAAATCAAGCTTCTTTAAAACAGAGCTTAAATAGTTTCTTACAGAGCCCTCCGTCAGGAAAAGTTCCGTCGCTATCTCCTTATTGGACAGCCCTTTTGACACAAGCCCTATCACTTTCCACTCCGACTCTGTAATATCCTTAATATAATCCTCATCCACCTTAATGACTGCCGCATTTTCCCTTGCCATCTGTGAAAACATTTTCACAACCTTCCCGGCTATATCCTCGTTTATCATGGCGTTTCCATGATAAACTTTATGTATCGCCTCTATCAGCCCGTCCGCGGAAATACCTTTTAAAAGATAACCGCTGGCCCCATGCTTTAAAGCGCTGAAGATGTATTCATCATCATCAAAGGTTGTCAGAATAATAATCTTTATTTCGGGATAGTTTTCTTTGATAATCTGGGTACACTGTACGCCATCCATTTCCGGCATTCTGATATCCATCAGAATTACATCCGGCTTATCCCGCCTGACAGCCCTGACCACCTCAATTCCGTTTGCCGCAGTATTCACCGAAAAATCCGGATTGCCGGACAGCACAATACGAAGGCTGTCTCTTATCAGTTCCTGGTCGTCTGCAATTAGTATTTTAATCATTTTCCGTTCCCCACCTTATCGGAATTTCCGCCACCACGCAAAACCCGTCGCTTCCGTCAACATGTATCTTCCCACCGAGCATATCCAATCGTTCTTTCATGTGTGTAAGACCAAAGCCCGGCTCGATATCGGGGGCGCCGGCGCCGTTATCCTTTATTGTTATCGTCACAATATTGTATTCCCGCGTCATCCATATCCTTACCGTGTCCGCTTTTCCGTGCCTGATAGAATTGGTGATACTTTCCTGAATGATTCGGTAGATTACTTCCTCCTCGTCCTCGCCTAACGCCAGCCTGCCAGCGCTGTTATCCAATGTAATGTTCACCTTTGAGGCAGCGCTCATCTGCGAAATCATTTTATGGATTGCCGACAGCAAATCTTTCTGTTCCAGCGCGTCGGGACGAAGTTCATTGACGGAACGCCTTACATCCGTCATGCCCTGCCTTGCCACGTCTGAGACCAGTGAAAGATACCGTTTTAACATTTCGGGCGAAACATCGGCAACAGCCGTTGCCGCGTCAATTCCCGCGATAATGCCGGTCAGAGTGTGTCCCAGCGTGTCATGTATTTCTCTGGCCAGCCTGTTTCTCTCCCTTGTCTGCGCCAGTTTTTCCGACTCGGCGGCATAATTTTCAAGTTCCCTGTTTGCAGCCTGAAGCCGCTCATTCAGGGAATTTATCTCATCCTTTTTATCCATCTGTTCCCGCAAATGCAAAATTGTATACACAATAAAAAGAATGATGTTTAACGTCGTAAAAAGGTTCTTGATGAGGATTAAAATCGCCGCCACCGTTCCGATGTAATACTCCGTATATGTCTCAAAGGAAGTAATTTTAAAAATATTAGAGCAGGCATTAAAATCAAAAATCAGGAAAAATGTACTGCCCAAAATAAGGGGGAGCAGTTTTTTACTGCTTCCCTCAAAGAATTTCATAATATGCGCCACAAAGAGAAGGATAAGCCCGTTATAGTTTACCTGCAGTGCAGTAATCACAAAAACAGTACATATAAATTCCAAAACAATAATACACCACTGATGTTTTATTTCATAATTATCATGCATATACATCAGCGCCATCAAAAGCACAAAGAAGCTTAAGGAAATAAAAAACATTTTCCCCGGAATCGGAGGTAACGTGTTTACCTTTTTCAGAAACATGACCGCTCCCCCGGAGTTTCCGATTTTTATAATGGTTACCGCGGAAACAGCGGAAATATACAACACTGCTATGAAATTAAAGCTTTTCATAAAACTTAATACGAAATTCTTTAATGCCGACGTATCCATTTTCTACTGCCATCCCTTTGTACTGAATTCGTTTATATTTTCCGCACTGATTAAATTGACCGAAACTTTTATTTTCTTTTCAACAGGCCTGCCTTCTATCATATTGTAAAGCTGCTCCACCGCATTCTGTCCGATTTCGGACGGATACTGGGCCGACGTTGCGAGCATGATTTTTTCTTTTATCATGGACTTCGCCTCCGGCGCGCCGTCCACCCCAAGAACAGATATGCCGTCCAGTCTCCCGTAATCCTTCAGCGCTGCCATCACGCCAAGAGCGCCCACATCGTTGATGGAAAAAACAACATCAAAATCCACACCCTTTTTCAGTTCGTCAATCATCAGAGGCATGGCAATCTCAAGCTGCCCTGCATAATCCAACCTGTCCACAATCTCAAAGTTCCCGTTTCCCTCCACCGTGTCTGCAAACCCCTCCACGCGGTCGTTTGAGGATTTGGTTGTCGGATGTTCAAATATCAGAATCTTTCCCTCTGTTTTTTTATGCAAAAGATATTCGGCGCAGAGAACTCCCGCATGATAGTTATCCGAAACAACAATACAGTCCGCCAGACTTTCATCATATATCTCAGTGTCAACAAATATTATTCTGACACCTTTCTCTCTCCCATACTCGATAGCGGGAATAATCTTCTCAAAATCAACAGGTGCGATAAATATAGCTTCCACGCCCTCGTCTATCAGGTCATAAATCTGCTGCGTCTGTCTCTCCGCGTCAAGGGCCGGGTCTCTTGTAATCAGAATATCCCCGTTTGATTCCACGGTAGCTCGTATCGTTCCGTTAATTACTTCAAAGAAAGGATTATTCATGGTCATATATGTTGCCCCGAATTTGTGCGCGCTTTCTCTCTGTGTAAGGGAAAAATCATTGTTTTTGTCAAGAATAGCCATTGCGCCCAAAAGAACCAGTACCATCGCTGTCGTATAAAATACAGTTTTCATCCCATTTGATAAACGTTTCATTTTGCCTTATCCTAAAAATAACAAAAGGAAAGAACATATAAGCCCAGTAGACTTATATTGGTCTTCCCTCAAATATTCATCTGATTTGTGACAGGATATCCTATCTCCTGTCATATTCTGCCATTAAATACAGTATAGCAATTCAGAAGCTAAAAATCAATAATTTCTTACACCCTTCTTCAGTAAATATTTTCTTAATCCGGCTGCTGTCCGTCGTGCGCCTTCCACTGGCATTCCATCACCTGCATATGGGAAAATATCGCCTTAAAGGAGGAATCCTCCGGCGAACAGGCATAGATGCCGAACTGTATTTTCCCCTTTCCGGCGTGCATATGGCAAATGCGCATCTGATTAAACACGGCTCCGTCCTCGGAACACTCGATACAGTAATCGTCCTTCCTCCGGCTGAGCCGATACCACATGGATTTTATGGAAGCGTCTGTAACGGTGGTCGCCCAGTCGGAATATCCCTGATTTGTCACCACGCTTCCCAAATGCTGATAGCTGTCATTTTCATATTCCACAGAAGCCTTCAGCCAGTTTTCACTGTCCAGATACATAACGATTCCGCACTGGTCGAATCTGTGATGGCTCTCTTCAAATTCCGTCTTAGCCACAAAGCTGAAATATTTTTCCTCCGTCTCCATCTGCCAGACAGGCGCATTGTCATTTCGGAAATGATAGTAGGTTCTCTGCCATAAATCCGTATGAGGCTTCGTCACAACTTCCACCCTGTCATTCTCAATTCTGCAGCTTTCCGGTTCCCTTGTCCACTTAAATTTTGTAAAGTCCATTTTCTTACCATCCTTATTCCGTTTGTTAAATATATCCTTATTATAAAAAGCAGCACCTATTTGATTACCCTTGCAATATTTTCCGGCAAAAATCTCTTATTTCATCTTTCCGGGCTTCCACCGCTTCCTTATACTCCACAGAACAAAGTCCCAGGCTCCCGCCCGGCTGTATTTCCAGATGACCGTAAAAATGCTCAATGCTTTCGATTATTCTTTTACATTCCTTCATATTCGGGCCTGTTCTCAGGGCGATGGTATAGCCGGTCTTTCTGCCGATATTAACGGCACCTCCGATAACAGCGTGAGGCTCATGGGTATTACACCAGGGCGTGCATCTATCAATAAACGCCTTGAACTGGCCGGGAACATCCGCCCAGTAAGAAGGGGAAACACAGACAATGGTGTCCGCCCACGCAAATTCCGCCATAATCTTTATCATATCATCGTCCTGAACGCATCTTGCCGTCTTATGGCAGCTTCTGCAGCCTTTGCAGAACTTAATATCATAGTCGTCAATGCAAATGCTCCTGACTTTACAGGCCATCCCCAAAAAGGAATGCACCGTATGAATTATTTCCGCTGTTGCCCCGTCTCTTACAGGGCTGCAATTCATCAACAATACATTCATGGTATCATTCCCTCCTGAACTCTTTTACATTCTGGCGCTTTCCACATTTTCCTGAAACCACCGGTAGGCCAGACCTACGCCCTCTTCCAGTTCCACCTTATGGCTCCAGCCAAGGCTGTGCAGTTTGTCCACGTTGGTAAGCTTTCTGGGCGTACCGTCGGGCATGTCCTTATTCCAGACAATCCCGCCTGTATAGCCCACTGCCTTTCTGACCGTTTCCGCCAGCTCGCTGATGGTCACTTCCTTGCCGGTTCCGATATTTACATGCTCCTCGCCGTCATAATTTTCCAGAAGGAACACACAGGCGTCCGCCATGTCGTCAACATAAAGAAATTCCCGAAGAGGCGTACCGGTTCCCCAAAGTTCAACGGATGGCGCTCCCTGCACCTTTGCTTCATGGAATTTCCTTATCATCGCGGGCATCACATGGGAACCCTCAAGGTCATAATTATCATGGGGCCCGTAAAGATTGGTGGGCATACAGCTTATAAAGTTGTCCCCATACTGCCTTTTGTAAAACTGGCACATCTTCAAGCCGGAAATCTTGGCAATCGCATAAGCTTCGTTGGTCTCCTCCAAAGGCCCGGTAAGCAGAGCTTCCTCCGGTATGGGCTGAGGCGCCATTCTGGGGTAAATGCAGGTGCTTCCCAGAAACAGCAGCTTTTTCACCTGATATCTGTGACAGCATTCAATCACATTGCACTGAATCTGTAGATTTTCATAGGCAAAATCAGCCGGCGCGGTATTGTTGGCGTTGATGCCGCCTACTTTTGCCGCCGCCAGAACCACCACATCGGGCCGCTCCTTTTCAAAAAACGCTCTCACCATGGCCTGATTGGTCAGGTCCAGCTCCCTGTGGGTTTTTCCGAACACATTTGTGTAGCCTTTTTCTTCAAGATTTCTGACAATGGCGCTGCCTACCAGTCCGCGGTGGCCCGCCACATAGATTTTATCATTCTTTTTCATTTTTTCCTCCATTTATAGTTCCGTATCAGCCCTTCGATTACCCATTGGTCTGGAATGCTTTCCGGCTGCTTTGCATCCCGAAATCATTCCGGGTTCTCTTCGGGCTGATACTGTTTTCGTTCCGTATCAGCCCTTCGGTTACCCTTGGTCTGGAATGCTTTCCGGCTGCTTTGCATCCTTAAACCCCTCTTTTATGGTTTCCCCGCGGAAGATATCCCCTGCTTCTTTGACGGACGAATTGCCGTCTGGGGAAGCGGCTTTTATCGGCGAAGATGGGAAATCTCTGTAGCCTGTCCGGTCTCCTGATGCGGGATAATAGAAAGTATAGCCGTGCAGTTCGTATGGGATTGTTTCAAAATTTTCATAATCTTTTTGGTTCACCAGATATTCCGCCGTCAGGGTTTTCCCGGTTTCCAGACCGAAAGCCCACAGCTTGTAGGTTCCCAGAAGAATAATGGCAATGTAATATATTTTAAATCTGTCCAGATGCGGGCTGACGCGCAGATACGACCAGCCCCACACCAGCGTTGGGAACATCCACAAAAACACACAGCCGTATCGAATCAGCGGCGCGGATAGAAGCCAGAATAAAAAGCAGGCCGCCAGTGTTCCCGCGATATGGAGAAAGTCCGCCATATCCCTTTTTTTTCTGACCAGAGCGTAACCGGCAAGTAACAAAAGCGCCAGCAGGCCGCATAGCGCCAACGCCAGAAAGACCTTATCGGTCCCGTCCAGGTTCCTTATCCAGTCGGGCAGCCAGCGCGTAACCGGCTCGCCGTAACGGCCAACATCGCTGTAGCCGCGTCCCCACACCTGTATTTCATGGGCGTCATAATCCGCCATGCCTTTCGGTATTTTAAAATCAAAGGAAAACAAATCAAGGAAGGTAAAGGGATATACCAGCCAGCCTGACAGAATCACGTTCCGAATCAGAAAAGGCGCCGCAGCAAAAATTCCCGTTCCCAGAAATACGGCAATGTCTTTTCCGGCCTTTTTCCGAATCATCATCACCGCCGGTTTTAAAGTCAGAAGAAGTATCAGCGCGCCGGAAAGCTTCACCGTCACCACCACCACGCCAAGCACGCAGAGCATGGCATAGGGCAGGTAAGAATCCTCTTTCCTTTCCAGCAAATCCAGCCACCGGATAATAAGATAAAGCGCCAGCAGAACCATAAAATAATCCGAGGCCGGCGATATCATTTCGTCATATAAAATCAGCAGATAGTAGACGGCGATAACCCGTGCAAAATCCGAAAGCCGGGGTTTTTTGCGCACCTCCGCAAAGGCTTCCGTACAGACCAGCGAGAGAAGAAAGGCCAGAAATCCCGCGCAGCAGTGGTAGGATTGTCCGCCCAGAAAGGCCATGCTGTACAGGGCCGACAGGCAAAAGGCCGCGCTGTTGTAGGCCAGCCGGCTGTGCAGATTGCCCAGCCCCGGCACCACGCCGTATTCCTCTATCCAGCGGATGCTCTGGGCATGGTAAAGAGCCGTGTCATAATGAAGGATTCCCGTGGATGTGCCGTAGGCAAACAGCAAAAGCAGCGCCGCCACCACCGCCGCTTTCAGAGGCGTAATCGTCCGCAAAAGCGCGCCAAGCCCCTCCGCCATTTCTTTTCCGAAAAGGGCGGTGCTGGCCCCGCAGATAAGAAGCAGCAACAGGTTTGCCGCAAGCCCCACTTTTCCGAAAATACTGAAAAACTGGGCATAGACCGTCACCGCTCCTATACCGGCGAACAGATAACTGATTTCTCTTTTACACCGGAAATTTTTCTTTCCCAAAATGCCTCTTATACATGCAAAGCCCGTAACATAACAGGTAAAAAGCATGTACAGCCATATCAACAAAACAGAAAGCATTTACTACTTGTCCTCATACTGTCATGGCCCGCCTTCAATCCGGCAGGTTTATTGATTGTCGGAGCCGGTTTTCCTGCTGTTTCGGTATTCGCTGCTGCTCATTCCGGCAATTTCCTTCATGTCGGCGTCCATCATCATGGCCACCAGCCCGTTAAAGTCCACTTTTCGCTTCCAGCCAAGCGCCTTTTCCGCCTTGGACGCGTCTCCCCAGAGGAACTCAACCTCCGCCGGGCGGTAAAATTCGGGATTCACATCCACCAGAAGTTTCCCTGTATCGGAGTCATATCCTTTTTCATGGATTCCCTGTCCTTCCCATCTGACGGTAATTCCCAGTTCCTTAAACGCCGCTTCAACAAACTCTCTAACCGTGTGGGTCTCATTGGTGGCAAGAACGTAATCGTCCGCCTTGTCCTGCTGGAGCATCATCCACATTCCTTCCACGTAATCCCCCGCAAAACCCCAGTCCCGCTTTGCATTCATATTCCCCAGAGAAAGCTTTTCCTGTTTCCCCGCAACGATACTCGCAATCGCCAGTGTGATTTTACGGGTAACGAAATTTTCTCCTCTTCTGGGAGACTCATGGTTAAAAAGAATGCCGTTGCAGGCATACATATTGTAGGACTCCCTGTAATTCACGGTAATCCAGTAGGAATACAGCTTTGCCGCGCCGTAAGGGCTCTTGGGATAAAAAGGCGTTTTCTCGCTCTGGGGCGCCGTTTCGGGAAGCCCGCCGAACAGCTCCGAGGTGGACGCCTGATAATACCGGCAGTTCCCGCCGTTTACACGGATTGCCTCAAGAAGCTTGATTGTGCTCACCCCTGTGGCGTCCGCCGTGTACTCGGGCACCTCGAAAGACACGCCTACATGGGACTGGGCCGCCAGATTGTAAACCTCCGTGGGACGGATTTCCCCTATCAGCCGCATCAGATTACTGGAATCCGTGGTATCGGCAAAGTGAAGGAAAAATTTCACCTTATTATAATCCGACTGTAAAATATGCTCAATGCGGCCGGTGTTGCTGATGCTGTGCCTCCTTATCAGACCATGCACCTCATATCCTTTCTCCAGCAGAAATTCCGCCAGATAAGAGCCATCCTGTCCGGTAACACCTGTAATCAAAGCTATTTTTTGCATTCTATTCTCCTTTCGGTTTTCGCTTACTGCAGACATTTATATATTCATTACAATTACAGCAATTATAATACCCAAAACAGCGCCCATCAGTACCTGCAAAGGCGTATGTCCCACAAATTCTTTCAGCTTCGCCTCCGCGCTGATTTGCTTGCCCATATTGGTAAATATTTCCAGCATTTCGTTTAGGACTTTTCCCTGCTTTCCGGTTTCCATACGCACCCCCATCGCGTCGTGCATTACCACAATGGCAAGGATTGCCGCCATGGCAAATTCATAGCTTCCGCCGCCGTAGCACATTCCCACAGCCGTCGCCAGCCCGCACACGGTCGCCGAGTGGGAACTGGGCATTCCCCCGCTGCCCACCATTCTTTCCAGCACGAACTGCTTCGTGATTAACATATGAATCAGGGTTTTCAGCACCTGGGCCACAAACCAGCCAAGCGCCGCGGAAACAAATATCCGATTGTTAAATAAATCCGTAATAAATTTCATCTCATATCCTCATCGTAATGTTTATTCAGGCGTAAGCCTTCCGTTGTTATTTTACCCTTTAATCTCATTTTAGACAAGCCTGATAAAATAAAATATCACGGAAAGCCTCCTGTCATGGTTCATCTTAATTTTTCTTCATAATATTTTCTTA
>CAJTMZ010000030.1:17105-36299 GCA_910577445.1 uncultured Lachnospiraceae bacterium
GCCGCCGATATGCTATACTACTTAAATACGCGTTGGCAGCGGCCGCTTTTCATATAATATTTGCCCCTGCCCTGCAAAGCAGAAAGTGAGGAACAGGATGAAAAGACTACAGGTTCTCTTTCTTGCCGCCTTGTCTTCATCTCTTTTTTTATTTGGCTGCGGAAAGGATACGGAAGAACTCAATACTCAGCCTGCCGCTTCTCCCACCCAGGCGGCTGCGCCAGGGGAAACGGATAAAGACGGCCCGGCCGGGAGCCCGGATACCACAGAAACGCCCCCTGCCGATAATATGGTCAGAAGCCGAATCACCAATGAATGGGTGGATGCGTCCGTGGACCAGACCAGGCCCATTGCCGTTATGATTCCCAACACCAAAACCGCCAGTCATTACGGGCTTTCAAAGGCTTCCGTCCTTTATGAGTGCAGCGTCGAAAACGATATCACCAGATTAATGGCAATTTTTGACGACTGGAATGATATGGACAAGCTGGGAAATATCCGGAGCAGCCGTGATTATTTTATCTACTGGGCGTTTGAATGGGACGCTATTCACATTCACTACGGCGGCCCCTTTTACATAGACGACCTTGTAGCGCGTACCGATACTCAGAACATTGACTGTATCAGTTATCAAAATGCAAGCTACAAGGATTCCGCAAAAAATACGGTGGATAATGCGTTCACCGACACTGACAGAATCAAAAAAGCCGCGGACCATTACGGTTATCCTCTGAAATACAGGGAAGATTATTCCGACGAGCAGCATTATCTGTTCGCCCCCGATAACGCCCCGAATACCTTAACCCAGTATCTCGGCTCTGTCACTGCCTCCGAAATTGACATGTCGCCTGCCTACCCCGTCACGAATCCTTATTTTATTTACAATGAAAAGACAGGACTCTATGACAGGTATCAGCACCTGATGGGAGACAGCTACGGACCCCACATTGATTTGGAAAACGGCGAACAACTGGCATTTAAAAATATTCTGGTTCAGAATACCTACTATGAGGTCAGGGACCAGAAGGACTATCTCTCTTACCAGTGCCATGATAATACCCGCGACGGATGGTTTTTTACCAACGGCAGGGGCATTCACGTAACCTGGGAAAAAGGTTCCGATTACGGCGCAACCAAATATTATGACGACGACGGAAACGAAATCAGGCTGAATACCGGCCGTACAATGGTCTGTATTTTAAAAGAGGGAGACACGTTTCTCGCAGACGGAACCGTGATGAACGACGAATAAGAAAGCCCCGGGGACTTCCATCCTCAGGGCTTATTATTTTACCTTATTCTCCCAATCCATTTTCAATTGCTTTCACCAAAGACGCAAGTGCTTCGGCTTCATCTTCACCCTCGCAGACAAATTCAACTTCATCTCCGCATTTTACACAGGCACCTAAAACGCTTAACACGCTCTTGGCATTTGCAGTACTGCCTCTGAAAGTAAATGTAATCAGCGACTTGAACTGCATTGCCTCCTTACACAGGATACCTGCCGGTCTCAGGTGAAGGCCTGTGGGGTTTTTAATAACCACTTTCTGGCTTACCATACCGTTTTCCTCCCATTCGTTTTCTGCCTGATATATCCGCTAACAGCCTCTGTATCTACTATAACATCTTTTTCCGTCTTTCTCAAGTGTCCGCGGTTGCGGAAATCAGCTCCGGATTCCCCGAAATCGCTCTTTGGCGGTTACAGCATAATATTCTGAATCAGCGCCGCAAGCTTACCGGCTTCCGCTTCAATCATCTTCTGGTCCTTGCCTTCAATCATAACCCGCACCAGGGGCTCTGTTCCCGAAGGACGGATGAGAACTCTTCCCTCGCCGGCAAACTTATCCGTAAGCTCCTTAATAGCGCTTGCAATTTCCGGGTATTCCATATATTTTTCTTTCTTGTGGTTGGGCACCTTTGCGTTGACCAGCGCCTGGGGCAGTACTTCCATTACCGCGGAAAGTTCCGAGAGCGGTTTGCCCGTTTCCACCATTACTTTCAGAAGATGCAGCGCGCTTAGCAGGCCGTCTCCCGTGGTATTTTCCTTCAGGAAAATAATATGGCCCGACTGTTCGCCTCCCAGGCTGGCTCCGATTTCCTTCATTCTCTCAAGAACGTACCTGTCGCCCACCTTTGTCTGCTCAATATGGATTCCTTCCTTTTCTCCCATAAGGAAAAATCCCAGGTTACTCATCACGGTCGCCACAATGGTGTTATCCGTCAGTTCCCCGTTTTGCTTCATGTGGCTGCCCACAATGGCCATGATTTGGTCGCCGTCCACCACTCTGCCCTGTTCGTCCACTGCCATCAGCCTGTCGGCGTCGCCGTCAAAAGCAAGACCGATATCCGCCTTCTCGTAAACCACTCTTGCCATCAGCTCTTCCATATGGGTGGAGCCGCAGTTGGCGTTAATGTTGGTTCCGTCTGGCATGTTGTGGATAGCTACCACATTGCCGCCCAGCTCTCTGAGCGCTTCCACGGAAGTATAATGGGCGGCTCCCTCCGCACAGTCCACAACGATTTTCAGCTTTGATAAGTCTACGTTTACGGAGCGGATAGAATGATTGATATACTCCTCCCTCGCGTCCGTACGGTATTTGATTTTCCCCACGTTGGGCCCCGTGGGAAATTTAATGCCGTTCATATTATTTTTGATAACGTCCTCGATTTCATCCTCCAGGGCGTCCGGCAGTTTATAGCCTTCCCCGTCGAAAAACTTGATTCCGTTAAATTCCACCGGATTGTGGGAGGCGGAAATCACAACGCCTGCGTCCACTTTGTATTTTCTGGTAAGGTAGGCCACCGCGGGAGTGGGAATCACTCCCACGTAAACGGCGTTGGCTCCCACGGAGCAAATCCCCGCCATCAGCGCGTTTGCAAGCATATCGCCCGAAATTCTGGTATCGCACCCTACCATAATCGTAGGTTTATGCATGTTTTCTTTCGTAAGCACATATGCTCCGGCCTGCCCTAACTGCATGGCAAGCTGCAGGGTCAGCTCGTCGTTTGCCACGCCTCTGACGCCGTCCGTACCGAATAATCTACTCATTTTCCTCTTCCTCCAGTTCTGAAATATGCAAAGTTACGGTAACCTGTCTTACCAGTTCCACTTCCTCAGGCAGCCCGAAATCAACCGCCACCGTGAAAAATCCTGTCTCCGGCGTATCGGTTCCCCTCTGCTGCATCCACTTCTCAATATCCACCGTGCCGCTTATATTGCTGGCCTGCACCGAGGACACATCTCTCGAAAGTCCCTTAATCTCCATGATAAAGGTTTCATCCAGACCGGAAATGCTGGCGTCATACCCTTCGGGAAGATTCGTGATTCTGACCTTTTCGCTCCTGATTTCCATTCTCTTGGAAGCTTCCTGCTCTATACGCACCGTAATCGTGCGTACGGCATCCTCGGAACGCGCCAGGAAAACATTGTCGGGAAGGTAAGAACGAATATCCACTTCCGTCTGCCAGTCCTCCGTCATATCCGCAATATTCAGTATTTCTGCCGGTATTTCTATGGAGGCGACGTTTTTAATCGCGCTGGCCCTGCCTGCTATCAGAACATGCTCGCCATTGCCCACAATCTCGCCGGTGTAGCGGTAGCCCGGTGCGGCTTCTCCCTCCACGGTAAAGTTTACGGGAACGCTCTTTGTCTGCGCGATGCTTACTTTCACGCTCACCGACTTAATATTCAACGTCGCTCCGCTGACGTCCACCTCGTTGTCTTCCGCGTCATAAAATTTTATTTCCGCATTTGTGAGAATATCACTGGTCATCCCGCTGACATCCACTTCCACAGCGGCCCTTGCAATCCTGTCAATGACGGACTGGGGCCCGGAAATCCTTACAAGGTTCTGGTCGGTGGTGATATCTCCTATGATATAGCCTTCTTCCTGCTTCCCGACTGCCGTAGCTTTCAGCGAAAGAGCCTTGCTCTTCTTATTCTCTATATTCAGTCTTACCGTATCAATACTTCCCGTAATGCTGACGATATCCCTGTAGGAAACGTCTGTCGTCAGCTTTATGGAAATGGTATCGAGACTGCTCAGTTCGCTGACGTCCGCTGTCGCAATAATATTGTCCGCCTTAAGTTCGCTGATTATGGAACGCGGTGCTCTCACCACTACCCTGCTGATGACATCCGTGTCGTCAATGACTTCGTACACCTGATTGGAATCCGTAATCAGATTGGTGTTCAAAAGCTTAACCGGTATATTATAATAGGGCTGGGGAACCGTAGGGTCATTGATACTGTTGACTACCAGCCAGAGCACCAGAGCGCAAAGAACAGACGCCAGTTTCAGTCCGATATTGTTTAACAATCTATTTTTCAACTTTTGACCGTCCCTTCCACAGAATCCTCTTCCGACTCTCTGTCTCCGGTTTATTCTGTATTAATTTTAACCTTTCCTTCAGGGCGTCGCCGCTTAACCCCCGCTCCAGATTCCCTTCGTACGCCACGCTTATCTTGCCTGTTTCCTCAGACACGATTACCGTCAGGGAATCCGTCACCTCCGAAATTCCCACGCCGGCCCTGTGTCTGGTTCCCAAATCCTTGCTGAGCCGCATGTTGTCCGAAAGGGGCAGATAGCAGGTGGCGGAAGTCACCCTGTTGCCTCTGACAATGATGGCTCCGTCGTGCAGAGGCGTATTGTGCTCAAAAATATTGATAAGAAGCTGGCTTGTGACAATTCCGTCCACATCAATTCCCGTTCTCTCATATTCCGTAAGGCTCTGGTTCTGTTCCATTACAATAAGGGCACCGGTTTTCACCTTGCCCATTTCCACGCATGCTTTTGCAATTTCATTAATCGTCTTGTCTGAAAATCTGCCCTCCGGCGAACTTTTACCCAGTTCAAAGGGAAGGATAGTCGTTAAAATATTCTTTCTGCCAAGCTCGTCAATGGCTTTGCGCAGCTCGGGCTGTAAAATCACCACCACGGCCGTCGCCACTACGCTGAAAGTATTCTGTACTATCCAGATAATAGTGTTCATTTCAAAATACGCGGCTATCAGTATGAACGCCACGATAACAAAAAATCCCTTGAGAACCGACCATGCCTTTGTGTTTTTAATCCATACCAGAATATAGTACAGCACAATGGCAAGAAGAACGATTTCCACAATATCCGTCCAGCGTAAGCCTGACATGCGCGACAGGGATATCTCAGTAAGTTCCGTTACATGCATCATTTTCAGTTATTCCCCGTTACTTCAATCTGTTAACTTTTAATCATTATTTTTTGCATGGCCGCCCGCAGAACGCTTTCTGGTAGCGTTAATCCGCTTAACCGTTCTCGAGGGCGCCGATACGGTAATTTTCGGTATTGCTTTTACATAGTAATAGTATTCATCGTCCTCAAACTGAACCTTTTCCGTCCGGCTGTAATCCAGATTGAAGGAGAAAAACTCCACCACTTTCGCTATCAGCACGGATATAATGGTTCCGATAATAATACTGCCAAAGGATACGTTTGTATCAAACATCAAATCCCCCACCAGCAGTAACACCACATCCGTCAGCGCTCCGGCAATGATGGCGATTGTCCACGCGTAATCAACCGACAATCTTCTTATTATATACACCACGATAATTGTGGCGGCGAAAGCGCCTATTGTGAGCAGCATTTCCTTATTGTCAAGGAAGCTGTCGATAATAAAGCGGAACCTGGTAGCCATATCGTCTGAATCCATACTCATAATTGACGTTGCGTTGTCCGCAACATGGCCAATCAGAAAGCTTACCGCCACGCCACATCCCACGGACACCGCGCTGGCCGGCGTTCCCAAAAGCCCCATTGCCAGGGGCATCACATAAGGAATCTTAAGCACAAAGCACATTGGCGTGAGTATCACCACCAGTGCGTCCTTTGGTGAAAATCTGAAGTAAAGCAGAAACATTACCAGAAAAATCACCAGCATAATGACCGCGCTCTCCAGAGACATCGCATATAAGTGCAGTATTGTAAAGAGCGCCGATACAAAAATAATAAAGTTCATCGGCATAAAGGAGCACATCAGAGCAATAATAAGCACAATGGAAATGCTGTCTAACCTGTGCATGTAGCCGATTTTCCCGTTAATCATCATCATGGCGGCAAGCGCAATGATGAGTTTCATCAATGGTTTGAGATAGACCTCGTATTTGCTGATAAAAGTTTTAATGTACTGTCTTGCAACTAGTAAGGTTGTCATATGGTTTTCCTCTTTTATTTATCATACATTCCCGCTAATTTCCGGAGATTTCCGTAATAGTTTTTCAGGCTCTTTCTGGCCCGGCTATAGCGGATTGAAAACAGAATATAGGACAGAACCCCGTATGCACCTACAGAGCATAAATAAAATATTACAATGTTCTTCCCGTACTCCAGCAGATTCATCTTATAGATATCCTGCATCAGTTCTTCAAAGTTGTAAAAAAGGTAGACCGCAAACAATGCCAAAAAAGAAATTGTAGCGGCTATTATTGACTTCAAAACCTGAAAACCAATGTAATCGCTTCTGAAGTAGTTGACAATTGAAATATCCCTCTTCCCCTCGTTTGCTTCGTAGGAAGCCAGCTTGGTCATAAGGATGACCCTTTCTTCATTTATCATATTCGTACCTTTCAAACATTATTAGGCGGTAAGAAGCCGGCATGAAGCGGCTCCCATGCCCTTATTTGAGAAAGCGCATCTTATCGCCCTCGCTTTTATGGGGTTTTTGCACGGGCGCTTTCGGCTTGCTCATCTCCACGGTATGCTTGAGTTCGTTCGTAAGCTCGTTCTTGCACTTATCGCAGAAACGCCCTGACTGAATCATGGCGCCGCAGCTTTCGCACGGAATACGGATAGGCGAATCATCGGAAAACTGCAGACGTTCTTCCCGAATCCACTGGCGAATCTGATTTGTTTCCACTTCGCATTCTTCCGACACCTCTTTGATATCGGCTCCCTGATGCTCCCGGACATAGGCCTTTACTTCCTGGAATTTTGCTTCCATTCCCTCTTTACATCTCGGACAAATCACAGGCCCTAAAACATAGTTAAAAATTCTGCCGCATTTTTTACAATTACGTACATTCATAATTTACCTCTTTCTTTCTGGTTTTATATTCCCCTGCCAATTGTCAAAGCCATAAAATAGACTTTTCTGACACCGGCTCCCGTAAGAACCCGTGCCATCTCGTCAACGGTAGCGCCCGTTGTATATATATCGTCGATAATTACAATCGTCTTTAATTTTACATCATTTTGACAGATTTTGAAAGCCCTTTTCAAATTATTTTGTCTCTCCGGACGGGTTAAATTTTTAAGCGCGCGGGTTTTTCTTTCCCTGCGTATGAGAGACGTATTTACCGGAATCCCCAAACGGGCCGAAAGCGCCTCCGCAATCAGCTCTGCCTGATTATACCCTCTCTTCCTTTTTCTTGAAGGGTGTGCCGGCACCGGAACCAGCGCGTCCGGGCGTATCATCAACAGCCATTGCCTCTTTTTTTCGTAAAGCTCCTTTCCGTAAAAGGAGGCGTATTCGGTTCTTCCCCTGTACTTGAAACGGAAGATGGAGTCTGCCATGCTGCCGTAATCATAAAGCGCGGCTCCCTGTATAAAATGATGGGCATTTTTTCCGCAGTCACCGCAGTACTCTTTTTCCCCGCTTTCCAACTGTTTTCCGCACTTCATGCAGAAAGGCTCTTTTATGTATATGATTTTTCCCCGGCATTCCGTACACACCTCTCCGTTCCTTTGGTCCGCAATCCCGTCGCAAACAGCGCATCTTCCGGGAAACAGCAAATCGGCCAGCACCCTTCCTATTCTCATTTACCCTCCATTTCCCTGATTCTGTCGCACAGGCTTGTGTACCGCTCGTGCTGCTTTTCGTTTGCAATCATCTCGAAAATCACCTGCCGGCTGCCCAGAATTGTGACGCATTTCCTTGCCCGCGTCACCGCCGTGTACAGAAGGTTCCTGTTCAAAAGCATTCTCGGCCCCGACAAAACGGGAAGAATCACCGCCGGGTATTCGCTTCCCTGGGATTTATGGATGGTAACCGCATAAGCAAGCTCGATTTCATCCAACCCGGAAAAAGGATACTCGATTCGCTTATGCTCGTCGTATTCCACCGTCACCGTCTGGGCTTCCTGGCTGATTTCCCTGATGATGCCCACGTCACCGTTAAAAACGCCCGTTCCCTTGTCTATGGCAATTCCGTACCTGCTGACGATTTCCCACGGAATCTGGTAATTGTTCTTTATCTGCATTACCTTGTCCCCCTCCCGGAAGAGCCGTTCTCCCGACTGGCACTCCTTTTTGGAGTCCGAAGGCGGATTCAGATACCGCTGCAGGATTTCGTTTAAGACCTCCACTCCCAGATTTCCCTTTCTCATGGGCGTAAGCACCTGTATATCATAGGGCCCCGCTTCCACGAAGGGCGGCAGCTTTTCCCGAATCAGCAAAATCAGGTGCTTGTAAATCACATTGACGTCCTTTCTCTCCAGAAAAAAGAAGTCCATGCTTTTATTATCCAGCGCTATCTCCTCTCCCCGGTTGATTTTATGGGCGTTCACCACAATGTCGCTCTCTCCGGCCTGCCTGAAAATCCTTCTCAAAATCACAACCGGAAACGAGCCGCTTACTATCAGGTCCTGAAGCACCCGTCCCGGCCCCACGCTGGGAAGCTGGTCCACGTCCCCCACCATAATCAGCCTGGTTCCCACGCTGATGGCAGAAAGCAGCGCCCGGAACAGGAAGATATCCACCATGGACATTTCGTCAATGATAATCACGTCCGCCTCCAGAGGATTTTCCTCGTTCCTCTCAAACTGGGCCTTTCTGCCCGGTTCCTGCTCCGTCTCGCCACTCTCCACCGCCCCGTTGACCTCCAGCAGCCTGTGAATGGTCCGGGCCTCATATCCGGTGGCCTCCGTCATACGCTTGGCCGCCCGGCCTGTGGGCGCAGCCAAAAGAATATCCATCCCCTCCGATTCAAAATAACGAATCATGGTGTTTATGGTGGTGGTTTTTCCCGTCCCCGGCCCGCCCGACAAAATCATAACGCCGGACTTCACGCTCTGAAACACGGCCTCTCTCTGCAGCCCGTCCAGCGTAATCCCCTGTTCTTTTTCCAGCCGCTCCAAAATCCCCTGCGTCTTTTCCTCCTGCGCCATGGAAATATTGAGGTCGCAAAGCATTCTGGCGCAGCCCAGCTCCGCGTAATAATAGGACGAGGCATATACTTTGGCGGCTTCGCCGCTTTTCTTAATCACAAGCTTTTTGTCCATGGCCAGATTGGACATCTGGGGCTCCATCACGTCTTCCGGCAGTCCCAGAAGACGGGCGGTCCGCGTCTTTAGTATTTCATCCGGCAGGTAAATATGCCCTTCCGCAGCCGCCTGGAGCAGCATGTACAAAATCCCGCTTCTTATCCGATAATCGGAGTCCATATGGATTCCGATTTTGGAGGCAATCTCATCCGCTTTTTTAAAGCCGATTCCGTCCACATCCTCGGCAAGGCGGTAGGGGTTTTCTTTCATTATACCATACAAGTCCATGCCGTACTTCCTGTAAATTTTTACCGCCATGGTGTTGGAAATCCCGTACCGCTGCAGGAAAACAAAGGCGTTTCTGGCGTCCTTTTTTTCTATCACCTGGTTCGCAATCTCTCCCGCCTTTTTCTCGCTGATTCCCTTTACCTCCGCAAGGCGTTCCGGTTCCTCCTCGATAATGCGGAAAGTATCCTCCCCGAATTTCTTAACGATTCTCGCGGCCATCGCCTCCCCTATTCCCTTAATGGCCCCGGAACCCAGATAGCGGCGCATGCTTTCCGCGTCGTCCGGCTCCACAGCCTTAAAACGCTCCACCTTTAACTGTTCTCCGTACAGGGGATGCTCCACAAAACTGCCCTGCAGCTCCAGCGTTTCCCCCGCCTCCACGGAATGAAGCGTCCCCACGCATACCAGTTCATCACCCTCCACCGTCAGGGAGATTACCGCGTAACCGTTCTCTTTATTCTGATAAATAATATGGTCCACATAGCCAGTCACCGTCTCCAAAGGCTTTTCCTCCGAAATCTTCACAGTAAAAAAGCTGCCAAACAAAGCGGTTACCCGCTTCATTTTTGCAGCCTTCTTGTTTTGTTTCCCTTACGTCTTTATATGTTATAATTGCGTTTCATCTGCTCATACATCATCTGTGCAAGCCCAAGGCCCTGAAGCTCCGTGGAAGTCCCCGCAAGCTCCTGAATCGCATTGTCCTTAAAATAATCTACCAGACCGCTGGAAGACGAACTGCTCTCCTCGCTTTTAAAGCAGTCCACCGTTTTCTGCATTTCTTTGAATACCTGTTCCAGAAAATAGGATTCAAACTGTTTGCAGACGTCCATCAGCTCTTTATCCGATGCGTTTGCGTAATCCGCTCCGTCAATCTTTTCTTTCAGCTTCGCGTCCGCCGTGTTCTGCGATTTAATAAAATCCGTATAGGAAGAAATTGCCCCTGCATCCATATTGATAACCATGCTCCTTTCCAAAGCCCGGAAACTTTGTACCTAACACAAATCTCCAGACTGAAAATTTTTACTTTTCAGTCTTTATACCTCATGCCTATCTCTTCAGATTGTTAGCCGTCTGCATCATGTCATCCGAAGTGGTGATTGCCTTGGAATTCATCTCGTAAGCCCTCTGCGCCACAATCAGATTCACCATCTCGTCCGCCACCTGCACATTGGAGCCTTCCAGATAACCCTGAACCATCTTGCTCTTCTGTACGTTTCTGTTGGTTGCTTCGTTCAAGACCGCGCCGCTGGCTTCCGTTGCCTGCCATAAGGTATCGCCCGCTCTCTCAAGGCCGCCGGGATTATTAAACTGGTACATTCCGATGTTCATACCGTTAATCTGTCTCGGATTGTTCTGCGCGTCGGGATAGCAGATAGCGCCCTCGCCTGTAATTGTGATTTTACTGGTAACATAGGTGCTGGGCAGGGTAATCGCCTGTCCTCTGGAATTCAGTACCGGAAGTCCGTCCTGATTTGTCAGCATCATGCCGTTTCTGCCGTTGGTCGCCCAGGTGAAATCACCATTACGGGTATAATATGTTTCTCCGTCTTCCCCGCGTACCGCAAAAAATCCGTCGCCTTCAATTGCAAAGGATGTGTCGCTCTCGGAAGACAAAAGACTTCCCTGTCCGAAAAGGGAATTAATGGAAGAGGTCCTTACACCAAGACCCACCTGCGAACTTGTAGGCTTCGCTTCCCCGTTTGCCGTGGTGGTCGCCGTCTGCAGCGTCTGATATAACAGAGATTTAAATTCCGCCACCTGCGCCTTGTATCCCACCGTATTTACATTTGACAGATTGTTTGCAATTGTGTCCACATTCGTCTGCTGGGCGTTCATTCCCGTCGCAGCAGTCCATAAACTTCTAACCATCAGTAGTTACCTCCCTATAACTTGCCAAGCTGATTCGCCGCAA
Source organism: uncultured Lachnospiraceae bacterium (assembly GCA_910577445.1). GTDB lineage: Bacteria > Bacillota > Clostridia > Lachnospirales > Lachnospiraceae > Suilimivivens. Next base: position 28,544 of record CAJTMZ010000030.1, read on the forward strand.
TTTCCAGCGTGCTGTCAAAGGTCGTAATCATTTTCTGGTTGCTGTCGTATGCGCGCGCAACCGTAATCATATTTACCATCTCCGTCACCACCGACATATTGGACATTTCCAGATAGCCTGAATATACCTGTGCCGGGGCCTCGCTCTCCTCAGCGCCTTCTATGGGCTGAAAATAGTTCTCGCCGTAGCGCTCTAAATAATTATAATCCGCAAAGTCAGCAACCTGAATGGTCGCCGCCACTCTTCCGTTCTGGATAATCTGGCCGCTTCTGTTCACCGAAGCTTCCAGCAGCGGGTCAATCTTAATGGGCGTGCCGTTTTCGTCCAGCACCGCGTCGCCGTCTCTTGTAACCAGCCTGCCGTCCTGGGTCAGGGCAAAGTTTCCGTCCCTTGTGTATTTGGTGGAAGTCTCCCCGGACTTGTTTGTAAATTCAACCGCAAAGAATCCCTTATCCGACAGCGCCAAATCAAACGTGTTATCCGTTGTCTTAAAGCCGCCCATGGAAAAGTCCGTATAGCCTTCGCCGATTTTTACGCCCGGATTATGAGTGCCCATTTTTTTGGCAATGTTAAAGCCCTCCGATGCGTCCTTGATTTTAAAAGCCAGAATATCGTCAAAGGACTGGCTGGTAGCACCTTCCTTCTTATAGCCGTTGGTAGCCGCGTTGGCCAGATTGTTGGTAAGCACATCCATTCTGTGCTGTTCGTTAATCATGCCTGTAAAGGCGGTATATAATCCCTTAACCAATGAATAAAACCTCCAGTTCTGCTGTTTTCATACGCCGGCTCCTGTGACAACGCGCTTTCCCGCCGTCCGGTTTCCGGTTTAATCCTCCCGGTAGCCTCCGAGAAATTCCACATATTTTCCCGTGCCGACGGCAACCGCCGTCATAGGGTCTTCCGCCGTCATGGTATTGATTCCTGTTCTCTCGGCGATTAAATCCTCCAGTCCACGGAGCAGGCTCCCGCCGCCCGTGAGCACGATTCCCCTGTCGGCAATATCCGCCGCAAGTTCGGGAGGGGTTTTCTCCAGTACGCTGTGAATGGTGTCGATAATCTGCGCGGTGGCTTCCTTGAGGGCTTCCTCCGTCTCTTCTGAGGAAACCTGCACCGTCTTGGGAAGTCCCGTAACCAGATTACGCCCTCTTACGTCCATGTAATCAACCTCGGGACGCCTGAAAGCGGAACCGATTTTTATTTTCACATCCTCGGCGGTTCTCTCGCCGATGAGCAGATTATGCTTCTTACGCATGTATCTCACAATCGCCTCGTCAAAATCATCCCCGGCAATCTTGATGGACGCGCTGACAACCGTTCCTCCAAGAGAAATCACGGCGATGTCGGAAGTGCCGCCGCCGATATCCACTATCATGTTCCCGCAGGGCTTGGAGATATCAATTCCGGCTCCGATTGCCGCGGCAATGGGCTCCTCAATGATAAACACGTCTCTTGCGCCCGCCTGAAGGGTCGCGTCGTCAACCGCTTTCTTCTCCACCTCTGTGACACCGCTGGGCACGCATACGGCAATGCGCGGTTTTCTGAAAGTCTTTTTACCGATTGCCTTCTGGATAAAATACTTCATCATCTGCTCCGTCACCTTGTAATCGGAAATAACTCCCTGACGCAAAGGGCGGACGGCAACAATATTTCCCGGAGTCCTTCCAAGCATCAGCCTGGCATCCTCCCCGATTGCCTTAATCTTTTCCGTATCTCTATCAAAAGCTACCACCGAAGGCTCCTTGAGGACAACACCCCTGCCCCTGATGTAAACTAAAATGCTGGCGGTTCCCAAATCAATTCCAATATCCGTGTACTGCATCACCTCGTACCCCTTTCTTACTTTAACAAAATGAATGTATTCTATTTTGAACCTATATTTCCTGTAATCAGACACATATAGAGTTATTATAACCCATAGAAATACATTTTCAAAGGGGTTTCATAAAAAATTTATAAAAATGGACGCAAGGCATCCGAAACGGTTCCTTCCGTTTGTTCTGCCGCGTCCATGCTACGTGTTATTTATCGGTGCTTCTCCCGATTATCTTTATACTTTTTCAGCATTTTTTTCACATACTGTCCCGTATAGGAGGAGGGATGCTCCGCAACCTGCTCCGGCGTTCCGCAGACCACCATCTCTCCGCCTCTGTCGCCGCCCTCAGGCCCCATGTCGATAAGATAGTCGGCTGTCTTTATCACGTCAAGATTGTGCTCAATCACCACCACCGTGTTTCCGCCTTCCACCAGCCTGTGCAGAATTTCCACCAGCTTGTGCACGTCCGCAAAATGCAGGCCCGTTGTAGGCTCGTCCAGAATATAAATGGTGTTTCCCGTGCTTCTTTTGGAAAGCTCCGTGGCCAGCTTGATTCTCTGGGCCTCGCCGCCGGAGAGCGTGGTGGAAGGCTGTCCCAGCTTTACATAGGAAAGGCCGACATCGTTTAAGGTTTCTATTTTCCGCCGGATGGAGGGCAGGTTTTCAAAGAAGGGAACCGCCTCCTCCACCGTCATATCCAGCACGTCGTAGATATTCTTTCCCTTGTACCGCACTTCCAGCGTTTCCCGGTTGTAGCGCTTCCCGCCGCAGACTTCGCAGGGCACGTATACGTCCGGCAGGAAATGCATTTCGATTTTGATAATTCCGTCCCCTCCGCAGGCTTCGCAGCGCCCGCCCTTTACGTTGAAACTGAAACGGCCTTTTTTGTATCCTCTGGACTTGGCGTCCGGAGTCCCCGCAAACAAATCCCTTATCATGTCGAAAACGCCCGTGTAAGTCGCGGGGTTGGAGCGGGGCGTCCTGCCAATCGGGGACTGGTCGATGTTTATCACCTTATCCAGCTTCCCGATACCCGAAATGTTTTTGTGTTTTCCGGGAATTGTCCTCGCCCGGTTCAAATCCCGCGCCAGCCTTTTATATAAAATCTCGTTCACAAGAGAGCTTTTCCCTGAGCCGGATACGCCGGTAACACAGGTCATAACTCCCGTGGGGATATTCACCGTAATATTCTTCAGGTTGTTTTCCTTTGCCCCCGTCACCGTCAGCCACCCCTTGGGCTGCCGCCGCTCGTCCGGCACCGGCACCTGTTTTTTCCCGCTTAAGTACTGTCCGGTTACGGAGTTCTCCACCTCCATAATTTCCTCCGCGGTGCCCGCCGCCACCACTTCTCCGCCGTGGGAGCCTGCCCCCGGTCCGATATCCACCACATAATCGGCCTCTAACATGGTGTCCTCGTCGTGCTCCACCACTATCAGGGTATTGCCCAAATCACGGAGATTTTTCAGCGTGTTTAAAAGTTTGTCATTGTCCTTCTGGTGCAGTCCGATGCTCGGCTCGTCCAGAATATAGCACACGCCCACCAGCCCTGAGCCAATCTGCGTTGCCAGACGGATTCTCTGGGCCTCGCCGCCGGACAGCGTTCCCGTCGCTCTGGACAAGGAAAGATATTCCAGTCCCACGTCCACCAGAAATCCCACCCTCGCGTTGATTTCCTTGAGAACCTGCTTTCCGATTAACAACTGCTGACTGGAAAGCTTCATATTATTAAGGAAGCCGTAAAGCTCTCTGATGGAAAAGGATGTGATTTCATAAATATTTTTATCGCAGACGGTAACCGCAAGAGACTCCTTTTTCAGCCGCATTCCGTTGCATTCCTTACAGGGCGTGATTCTCATATAAGTCTCATATTCCTGCTTGATGACGTCGGAGCCCGTTTCCCTGTACTTCCGCTCCATGTTTTTAATCAGCCCTTCAAAAGCCACCGGATAAACGCCCTCTCCCCGCTGGCCCTTATAGTGAACCTTTACTTCTTTCCCGTTCGTCCCGTGAATCAGCATATGGAAAACATTCTCCGGCAAATCCTGAACGGGCGTATCCAGACTGAACTTATACTCTTCTGCAAGGGCCTGCAAAACCGCGTTGGTAAAACTGCCCGCATCGCCGGAGGACTGCCATCCCATAACCTGAATCGCCCCCTGGCTTAAGCTCATGGACCTGTCCGGAATCATAAGCTCCGGGTCAAATTCCATCTTGTAGCCCAGTCCGAAGCACACGGGACATGCGCCGAAGGGATTGTTAAAGGAAAAGCTCCGCGGCTCGATTTCGCTGACGCTGATTCCGCAGTCCGGGCAGGCAAAGCTCTGGCTGAAATTGATAGGTTCTCCGTCAATCACGTCCACCACAAGCAGCCCCTCCGCCAGCGCGAGCACGCTTTCAACGGAATCTGTAAGCCGTCTCTCTATTCCCGGCTTCACCACCAGCCTGTCAACCACGATTTCAATGTTATGCTTGATATTTTTATCCAGCTTTATTTCTTCCGTCAGCTCATAGAGATTGCCGTCAATGCGCACACGGACATAGCCGCCCTTTCTTGCCCGGTCCAATACTTTTACATGTTCGCCTTTTCTTCCCCTTACCACCGGGGCGAGAAGCTGGATTCTGGCGCCCTCCGGCAGCTCCATAATCTGGTCCACCATCTGGTCCACGCTCTGCTTTTTGATTTCCTTTCCGCAGTTGGGGCAGTGGGGGATACCGATTCTTGCATATAAAAGTCTGAAATAGTCATATATTTCCGTAACCGTTCCCACCGTGGAACGGGGATTTCTGTTGGTTGACTTCTGGTCGATGGAAATCGCCGGGGATAATCCGGTGATGGACTCCACGTTGGGCTTTTCCATCTGGCCCAGGAACTGCCTCGCATAGGAAGAAAGGGATTCCATATATCTTCTCTGCCCCTCCGCATAAAGCGTATCGAAGGCCAGAGAAGACTTGCCGGAACCGGAAAGCCCGGTAAACACTACCAGTTCGTTCCGGGGTATGTCCAGATTCAGGTTCTTTAAATTGTGCTCGCTGGCCCCCCGTACCCTGATATACTCTCTCGGACGCATTTTGGGGATTTCTGTATGTTTCTCTGATAAATTCATTGAATTCTTACCTCTTTCTCTCGTCGTCTTCCAGAGCCTTTAATTTCTTTTTCAGCTCTACCATCTTATCGCGCAGCTCCGCAGCCGCCTCAAAGTTCAAATCCGCAGCCGCTTTCTTCATCTGCTTTTCAATATCCGCAACCAGTTTTTCCAGTTCTTTCCGGCTCATGGATTCAGGGTCCTTTTCAAACCGGAGTTCTTCCTTCGCTATCACTCTGGAAATGCTGATAAGGTCCCGAACCGCCTTTCTAATGGTCTTGGGCGTAATGTGATGCTCCTCATTATACTTCTGCTGAATGGCGCGACGCCTGCCTGTCTCCTCAATGGCCGCCGCCATGGAATCCGTCATCTGGTCGGCGTACATGATAACGTGGCCGTCCACATTACGCGCCGCCCGCCCGATGGTCTGAATCAGCGAAGTCTCCGAACGCAGAAACCCTTCCTTATCCGCGTCCAGAATTGCCACCAGTGAAATTTCCGGAATATCCAGTCCTTCTCTCAGCAGATTGATGCCCACCAGAACGTCAAACACATTAAGACGCATATCCCTGATAATCTGCGCTCTCTCCAGCGTATCGATATCCGAGTGAAGATATTTGACGCGGATTCCCACATCGTTCATATAATCCGTAAGGTCCTCCGCCATGCGCTTTGTCAGCGTGGTCACCAATACCTTATTTTGCTTTTCCGTTTCCTTATTTATCTCGGAAACCAAATCGTCAATCTGCCCCTCCACCGGACGCACAAAAATTTCCGGGTCCAGAAGCCCCGTGGGGCGAATCACCTGCTCCGTGCGGAAAAGCTCATGCTCCTGCTCATACTTCGAGGGCGTTGCCGACACAAACAGCATCTGGTCGATATGCTGCTCAAACTCCGCAAAGCACAGCGGCCTGTTGTCAAGGGCGGAAGGCAGCCGGAAACCGTAATCAACCAGCGTGGTTTTCCGGGAACGGTCGCCCGTATACATGGCTCCAATCTGCGGTATCGTCATATGGGACTCGTCTATAATAATCAGATAGTCGTCCCCGAAAAAGTCCATCAGGGTATGGGGCATGGCCCCCGCCGGCATCCCCGCAAGGTGCCTGGAATAATTCTCAATTCCCGAGCAGAAACCGGTTTCACGAAGCATTTCAATGTCAAAATTCGTCCGCTCCGCAATCCGCTGGGCCTCAAGCAGCTTGTCCTCGCCCTTAAAATAGCGGACTCTCTCCTCCAGCTCCGCTTCTATGTCAATACACGCCCTGTTAATCTTCTCCTGGGGAACCACATAATGGGAAGTGGGGAAAATTGCAATGTGTTCCAGGGTGGCGTGCACCTTTCCCGACAGAGGCTCCACCTCTGCTATTCTGTCTATTTCATCTCCAAAAAATTCAACCCGTATCAGATAATCTCCGCCCTGGCCGGGATAAATCTCCAATACGTCGCCTCTGACCCGAAAACATCCTCTGCCCAAATCCATGTCGTTTCTGTCATACTGGATATTAATCAGCTCCCGAATCACCTGGTCCCTGTCCTTGGTCATTCCCGGACGTAAGGAAACCACCATTCCCTGATAGTCGTCGGGGCTGCCCAGTCCGTAGATGCAGGAAACACTGGCAACCACCACCACATCCCTTCTCTCGGAAAGGGAAACGGTTGCGGACAGACGAAGCTTGTCTATCTCATCATTGATGGAGGAATCCTTCGCAATATAGGTGTCGGAGGACGGGACGTAGGCCTCCGGCTGGTAGTAATCGTAGTAGGACACAAAGTATTCCACCGCATTTTCAGGAAAGAACTCCTTGAACTCCCCGTACAACTGCCCCGCAAGTGTCTTGTTGTGGGCAATTACCAAAGTGGGCTTGTTCAGCGCGGCGATGACATTGGCCATGGTGAAGGTCTTGCCGGAACCTGTAACGCCAAGCAGAGTCTGAAACTGGTTGCCTTCCTTAAAGCCTTTGACAAGAGCCTCTATGGCGGCGGGCTGGTCGCCGGTGGGTTTGTATTCGCTGTGGAGTTTGAAGATTTTTTGTTCATTTTGCACAAATGCTCACCTCTGATTTCATAGTAAAAAAGACGCCTATCAGGCAAAAATTCGTCGTGAAACATTTTATTTTCGTCGTGGCATTTACTCAAATCAGAGAAAAACAGGCCCCTGACGAATCCCGTTCACAATTTGCTGTTTTTGCAACTTGGCGCACCTTCGTAATTCCATATGGACAAAACAGCACTGAAAGAGCTTTTTTATCTTACCACAAATCACTAAATTTGTATAGATAGAAAATCGAACTTTTGTTCTTTTCCAGATATTCCTTCAGCATACAGACATCCACTCCTTCCACCTCCATACCATGTAGTTTCACAGTCCACCACTCTGGTATAAGGGTTTTCAGCAAATAAAATATCCAAAAGAATATAGATATCTTTTCCAGTGATCGGAGACTGGTAGGTAAATTTAAAATGCCTCTTTTCAATGTTGTTTCTGCCAACGCGCACTTGTTCCTCACATTGTTTAAATGGAAATATTGTTGATGCTTTAGAAATATATGTGTCCACATCAGTATCCGGCTCAACAACAATATCTATATCCGTAGACAGTCTCATAGGATGCTTTAACAAAAGAATCAGACAGGTGCCTCCTTTAAAAATAAACGGCATTTCTACCCGCCTGATTGCCTCTAACAAGCCAAACGCAAATACCACCCTTTCTAAAAGTGCAGGATCTTTTTTGCTTTGTTTCTGTAACATCCGGATATGTGATTCATTAAAGTTTTCTTTCGTGAGCATAAATTTATTTCTCCGTTCTGAGTTTTATTGTTGTCTGACTCTGAATAATTTTCAAGATATCATCTTTTATATG
>CAJTMZ010000031.1 GCA_910577445.1 uncultured Lachnospiraceae bacterium
GATGGAGCGACCGGCCCAACAGGAGCAACAGGAGCCGATGGAGCAACGGGTCCGACCGGAGCAACGGGAGCCGATGGCCCGACTGGCCCAACTGGAGCTGCGGGTACGGGAGCGATTATTCCATTCGCATCAGGGCTTCCGGTTGCTTTTACGACAATCGCCGGAGGGCTTGCAGGAATTCCAGCTTTTGTTGGTTTTGGAAGCGGTGTGCCGGGGCTTACAAATTTGGGCTCAACCATAGATATCACAAATGCTGCCGGAACGCTTTCTAACTTAGCATTCCAGGTTCCTCGTAACGGTATCATTACCTCGTTTAGTGCATTCTTCAGCACAACATTAGCGCTTTCTTTAGTTGGTTCGACCGTTTCAATAAGAGCGCAGATATATCAATCGGCAACACCGAATAATGTATTTTCTCCAATTGCCGGGACACTGATAAATCTGACTCCATCACTCTCCGGTACAATATCCGTTGGCACGCTGGTGAACGGTTCCCTCACTGGATTAAATATACCGGTAACGGCTCAAACCCGGCTTATGCTTGTATTTTCAGCTACGGCAAGCGGTTTGTCTTTGGTCAATACGGTTGCAGGGTATGCCAGCGCTGGCTTAAGTATCAATTAGTAACATGAAATAATAATGATTCCCGGAGGTTTCGGCACTCGAAATCTCCGGGATAATACGAGTTAGAAAAATACTGTAACATTTATGCTGCCACAGAGGTGTCAAGAGGGATAGCTGAAGAAACCGTTGCGGTTTACATTTCCATCTATGGTTATTATAGTGTGAAAATGAGGAATAGTTAATTTTTTCGGTAAAACACTCCTTTCTTTGGCTTAAATATGGTATGATAATAAAAAAATAAGGATTGACGGAAGAAGAGTATGCATAACGAATACGACAATGAAAAATTTTTTGACGAATACGCTAAGATGCCCCGCAGCAAAGGCGGACTTGAATTTGCCGGGGAGTGGCACCAGTTAAAGCCTTTATTCCCTGAGCTTGCCGGGAAAGAGGTTCTTGATTTGGGCTGCGGCTATGGATGGCATTGCGGATTTTCAGTGGAAAAAGGCGCGAAGCAGGTGCTGGGAATCGACGCGAGCCGGAAAATGATTGAAGAGGCCGAAAGAAGAAACGCGGGAGAAGGCATTACCTATCGAATCTGCCGGATAGAGGAATACGAATATCCGGAAAACAGGTGGGACTGTGTCATCTCAAATCTGGTGCTTCACTATATCGGGGACATAGAGCAGATATTCCAAAAGGTATATCGAACGCTGAAACCGAAAGGGGTATTTATTTTTAATATAGAGCATCCGGTTTTCACTGCTGGGGTGGGACAGGACTGGGTTTACACAAAAGACGGAAAGCCGCAGTTCTGGCCCATAGACAATTATTTTCTGCCGGGAAGCCGTACCACGCATTTTTTGGGGTGCGATGTGGTAAAGCACCACCATACGCTGACCCAGATACTGATGGGTCTTTTAAACAATGGGTTTTTGCTGAATGCGGTCAAGGAGGCCAGGCCGCCGGAAGAGATGATGGAAATTCCCGGCATGAAGGACGAACTGCGCCGTCCGATGATGCTGCTTGTAAAGGCGTCGGTAAAGAAATAATTGATTGGTTTTTGTTGCGTATTTCCCTTGCAAAACCAATCCCATTTCGGTATAATTTCAAGATATATGTACGTGATATAAATAAAAAAAATTTTCTTAAAAAAGTTTGCGCATTCTATTGTACGGTGCGGAAATGAGGGAAAGATTGAAAATTAAAATTTTCAATCTGGAGATTTGTGCTACGCGCAAAGTTTCCGGTTTTGGAGAGGAGCATGGTTATAAATATGGAAAAAGTATTGATTGTTGACGACAGTCTTTTACAGGCGACCCAATTAAAAAAGATTTTGGAAAGCGACTATGATATTACGCTTGCCCATACGGCGGACGACGGGCTTTCTCTTGCCGGAAGCGGGGATTACTCCCTGATTTTGCTGGATGTAATCATGCCGGGGATGGACGGGTTTACGCTGCTGAAAAAGCTGCAGGAAGAGGTGATTACGCAGAGCGTTCCGGTAATATTGATTACAAGCCTTTCGGACATTGAAAACGAACAGAGAGGGCTCACCTTAGGCGCGGTGGATTATATTACGAAACCTTTTCATCCATTGATTGTAAAGGCAAGGGTCAATACCCATATTAAATTGTATAAGTACCGCAAGCAGGTTGAATACCAGTCAATGACCGACCAGTTAACGGGCATTGCAAACAGGCGGCGCCATGACCTTTACAGTATTATGAAGTGGAAGGAAGCGTCCCGGTTACAGATTCCGGTTTCCATCTGCATGTTTGACATTGACCATTTTAAGGCGTACAACGATACCTTTGGCCATCCGGCGGGGGACAAGGTGATAGCCGCAGTCGCCCAGACAATTAAGGTTCATCTGCAGCGTTCAACCGACTTTACTGCCCGTTACGGCGGGGAAGAGTTTGTGGCCATAATCCTGGGCGGCGAAGCCCGGATAAATTTCGAATACCTGAAAAAAATCCGTCAGGAAGTGGAAAAGCTTCATATCCCTCATGCCGACGGCGTCTCGGAATGGGTCACAATCAGTATGGGCGGGGTGACGGTGGTTCCCGACAATGGCGAAAAATACGCCGACTATCTGAAAATTGCGGATAACATGCTCTATGATGCAAAACGGTTCGGAAGAAATCAGGTGGTGTGGTGCGGCGACAACAGGGAACAGTGGCGTGAAAAATAATTTCTGTTACGAGAGATGGCGGTATGTATTTAGACAATTTTAAACTTCCGATTGACAGGGAGGATAAATTAATCCGCGAGCGTATGATACATAACGGCGGCCCCCACGGTTACATAGACAATCTTTATCCATGCGGTATCTTTTCGGAGAAAAGGCTCCGGGAGATAAACTTTGACAGGATAACGGTTTTTTACGGTGAAAACGGCTCGGGAAAGAGCACGCTTCTGAACCTGATTGCACATAAGCTGGGACTGCACAGAGCAGCGCCGTACAACTCTTCGGAGCTTTTTGATATCTATGCCCGCGAATGCAGCTATTCTGCGGGATACGATGATAACGGGGACAGATATCAAATCCCGGCCGGCAGCAGCATTATCACCAGCGACGATGTGTTCGACTATATGCTGGCGGTGAGAACCAATAATCAGGACATTGCCGAAAACATAGAGGAAGCAAGGGAGGAGTGGGCCGGTTTAAAATTCGGCCGCACGGTCAAGTTCGGCGGGATGGAGGACTATGAGAAGAACCGGCTTCAGGTGCTGGCCCGAAGAAAGTCCCTGACAAGGCGGCAGTTTATAAAGAAAACCGCCGGTGAGGAGATAAAGCTGGGAAGCAATGGGGAGACGGCTCTTACATATTTTGATTCCAGGCTGAAAAACGACATGCTTTATTGCCTTGACGAGCCTGAAAACAGCCTCGCTCCCAGGCTGGCCCTTGAACTTGTGGAGATTATCGGGAAAATGGCCCGCTACTGCGGCTGTCAGTTTATATTGGCCACCCATTCTCCCTTTTTTCTGTCCCTTCCGGGGGCCAGAATCTATGATTTGGACGAGACGCCGGTGGATATCAAGAACTGGTGGGAGCTGGAAAACGCAAAGATTTACTTTGAGTTTTTTTGGAAACACCGGAATCTATTTTGAAAATCATTTCCCTTTACAGGCGCTTACGAAAGCCTGGAAAAGAGCCTGCTGTTTTGCGTCCTTTGGGCTCATATGCTCCGGGTGCCATTGGACGCCGATACAGAAAGGATGGGACGTAAGCTCCAGCCCCTCCGTAAATCCGTCTTCGCTTACGGCGGAAACGGTAAGGCCGGAGCCTTTTTTATCCACCGCCTGATGATGCAGGCTGTTGACAACGGCGGAAGGTTCTTTGAAGATTTCTTCAAGTCTGGTATGGGGGCGGAAGCTGACCTTATGGCATCCTCTGTTCTTTGACAGAAAATCGGCGTGCTTTGCGGTCTGCAAATCCTTAATATCCTGATGGAGGGTGCCGCCAAAAAACACGTTCAGAAGCTGGACGCCGCGGCAGATGCATAAAACGGGCCTGCCAAAGGGGAGAAAGGCGTTTAGCATTTCCCACTCCGTGGTATCCCGCAGATTGTTCGGCTTTCCGCATTTATCGGAAGGCTCCTGATGGTATAACCGCGGATTGATATCCGCGCCGCCGGGAAGCAACAGTCCGCTGCACTTTAGCATTTCGGCGACCGCGCTGTCCGTATTTTCAAGCTGAATCCAACGCACGTCGGCTCCGGCGTTCTTAAGACTTCTGGTATATTTATTTTTCATATATTTTCGGAACAGGTCGTTTCCCATCTGGGGAATGGCAATCACAGGCTTCACTGAAAGCACCTCTCATATTTCTGAAAATTTTCCCGTAAGAATGTCGGCTATAGCAATAATAATAGCAAAAATTGACGCGTGATACAATGTGTGATATTCTGAAAATCAAAGGAGATATTTTTATGGAAAATAAGATAAATTCTAACGAAAAGAAAAAACTGGGCGTGGCGGAGCTGGCCTGCTACGGAATCGGAAACTGTATCGGCTCCGGCATTTTTGTGTCCATGGGAAGCGGCATCGGCTTTACCGGATATTCCATCACGCTGGCGCTGGCCGCGGCTAATCTGGTGGTGCTGTTCGCCTATGCCTACAAAACGCTGATGGCGGGCATGTTCGTGCTGCCCGGCGGAACCTATTCCCAGGCGGCGCTGCTGCAGCCTCCGCTTCTGGTGGGCGTTACGGCTCTTTCCACAATTTTTACCGGTCTGGCATTTGCCATGTACGCCATTTCCGTTGTGGAATACGCGGCCACGGTATTTCCGGGGATTGCGGATTACGGCCGGCTTATTGCCTTTGCCATTATTACCGTATTTTTCCTGACCACCCTGCTGGGAGGCAGGTTCATGGGAAAATTCAATCTGATTATGGTTGCTGTTTTAATTGTGTCCCTGCTGGTTTATATTCTTACGGGGTTGCCCCGGGTGGATTATGCCGCCGTGGGCTTCCATGAGGGATATTTTTCCGACGGGGCGGTGGGATTTATTATGGCCATTGCCATGATGGCTTTTGCCTGTCAGGGAGCCACCATGCCGGTTGCCATGACGGCGGATACCCGTGACCCGAAGCGGAGCCTTCCGAAAGCGATTTTGATTGCCTCCGGCGTAATCACCATAGTTTATTGCCTGATTGCCATTGTATCCGTGGGCGTTCTGCCCATAGAGGAGGTGGCCGGTAAAAACCTGGGCGTGGTTGCCAGAGAAATCTTTCCCTACCCCGTTTTCGTGATTTTTATTATGGGAGGCGCGTGTTTTGCCATTGCGACGTCACTGTACGGCGCAATTGCCAGCGTGCAGCATCCGCTGCTGGCAACCATTGAGGACGGCTGGCTGCCCGCCGTGCTGGGCACGAAAACAAAAAAAGGTTATCCGTGGGTGATGATGCTGATTCTCTATGTGATTGCGGTGGTTCCCGTCTGGATAGATATGGGGTTAAACGAGCTGATTTCCCTGATGATGATTCCCACCATGATAATCAATCTGTTCAACAATGCCTTGATGTTCAAGCTGATAAAAAAGTATCCGAAGGCATGGGAAAATGGCTTTTTCCGTATGCCTAAATGGTTTTTTAATATTACGATAATTCTTGCCATCCTGTGCGATTTGCTGATAAGCGCCGCGCTTTTAACCACGCTGAAATCCGGCGACCAGTATTTCATTCTGATTATGGTGGCAGGGCTTTTTGCCTACAGCCATTACCGTCTCAAGGCCGGAAAAATCAACCTGCAGGATATTGAGCGCATCCGCAGGGAGGCGGAAGAGGCGGCCGGCGCAAGCGGGGGAAAATAGATGATAAATTATATTGATTTTCACTGTGATACATTGATGAAAGCATGGATGGGCAGAAAGAAGGATATTTTTGCGCCCGGCGGGATGGTATCCCTGAACGGTCTGAGAGAGGGCGGGTGCAGGGCGCAGTTTTTCGCGATTTTTATGCCGCCTGTGAATCTAAAGAAAATCGCCGGGCTGTTTTTGCCCAAAGACGAGGCTTATATAGAAAAGAACCTGCAGATTTTTCAAAATACGCTGGAGCGTTGGCCCGGTATACTGGCCGCGGCCAAAAGCATGGAGGATATCCGCGCCAACTGGGCGCAGGGGAAAATATCCGGCATATTAACGCTGGAGGACGGCCGGGCGGTGAACGGGAAAACTGAAAATCTGGAGCGTTTTTACGACAGGGGAATCCGGCTGATTAGCCTGACATGGAACCATGCAAACTGCTTTGGCTTCCCCAATTCATCCGACAGCGCGGTTATGGAAAAGGGACTGACGGATTTTGGAAAAGAGGCCGTAATCCGAATGAACGAGCTGGGGATGCTGGTAGACGTATCCCATCTATCCGACGGAGGTTTTCGGGACGTGGCGGCTCTTTGCAAAAAGCCCTTTGTGGCTTCGCATTCCAACTGCCGCAGTTTGAATCCCCATCCCCGGAGCATGACCGACGATATGATTCGGACGCTGGCCGATAAGGGAGGCGTGATGGGGGTCAACTTCGGGCCGGAATTTCTTACGGAAAATGTTAAGGCAAAGGAAAGCCGCGCGCAGGCTATTGTGGCCCAGCTCCGCCATATGATAAAAATTGGCGGCGAGGACTGCCCGGCTATCGGCACGGACTTTGACGGCATCGGCGGCAGGCTTGAAATCGGCAGTCCCGGTCAGATGCCCCGGCTGTTTGAGACCCTGGAAAAAAGCGGCTTTACGGCGGGACAGATAGAGAAAATTGCGTACCGCAACGGAGAACGGGTGATGGAGGAGGTTTTGTGAAGGGGGAACAGTTAGTTTATTGATAATTTATAAATAATTTATTTTACAGAATCCGCCCTATATGTTATCATAATTTCAAACATATCTGGGAATCTGGAGTTCTGTTATTACGTCTGTGACACATCGATTATTCTGAAGGAATCCCTTATATGAAAAATAACTAAGGGAACAGGATTGAAAATTAAAATTTTCAATCTGGAGATTTGCGCTACGCACAAACTCTCCGGGCTTTGGAAAGGAGTATAGTTATAACGATGGGAAAACAGGACGAATATTTTTACAATTATCTGGACGATAACAACAGATTTGCAGACCAGATGAACGGAGCACTGTTTAAAGGAAAACAGGTGGTGAAGCCGGAGGACTTAAAGCCGGCGGATGTCCAGGCGGTGTATCTTGGAAAAGAAGCGGGAGCAAGGGAAAATTATAAGACCATGGCGGACAAGGCCCGGATGTGGCATGGCAGGCTCGTCCATATTCTGGTAATCGAGCACCAGACGCGGGTGGACTATCGGATGGTGCTCAGGAATATGCTTTCGGAAAGCTTAAGCTACCATAAGCAGTGGAGGCAGGTGAAAGCGCGCCATGAGGCAAGCGGGGATTTGCGGATAGGGACGGACGGTTATTTTTCCGGCATGGATAGGGACGAGAAATTGACGCCGGTAATCACACTGGTGGTGTACTGCGGCAGAGAGAGAAGGTGGGACGGTGCGAAATGCCTGTACGACATGCTGGACATTGAGGAGGAATTGAAGGGATTTGTCACGAATTACAGGCTGAATTTGTATGACTGCCATGAACATGACACGTTTGAGGAGTACCGTACGGGTCTCCGTCTATTGTATGAAACGGTGCGGTATGGAAAAGACAAAGAGCAGCTCAAAAGGGTGATGGAGGAAAACAAAGAGGCGTATAACAACGTTGACAGGGAGACAAGGGAAGTATTGGAAGTAGTGGCAAAAGTAAGGATACCGGAGGGAGCAGGGAAGATGAAAAACGGAGAAGAGAAGTTTGAGGTTTGCAAGGCGTTTGCGGATTACAGGCTGGAGGGCAAGATGGAGGGAATGGTAGAGGGAAAAACGGAGGGAAAGCTTGAGTGCGTGCTGGAACTGCTGGAGGATTACGGAGAGATACCGGGCGAGCTTCGGGAAAGGATTTATAGCGAAAAGGATATGGCGGTTATAAAGCGCTGGCACAAGGCGGCTGCAAAGGCAAATTCTATCGAAGAATTTCAAAACGCAATGTAGAAGGAAATGGCAGGAATGATACAGGCGTTTAGTAACAGACATAGTATTCGAAAATATGGTGATGACGGCGGAAAACGGATTTTTTGTTTTGTCGTGTGCGTACTGCTTCTGATTTCGGCGGCGGCAGTTTTTCTTATTCTGCGGGTCCGGGGAAGTACGGTAGTACATGCCGGGGAGGATATTATTCCGGCAGGAGAAATTGCTTTTTTCAGACAGGATGACGAAAAATGGGCGGCTGAAAAGCTGGGGGATTCCCGCTATACAATGGAAAGCTCGGGATGCCTTGTGTGCTGTATCACTTCGGCGCTTGTGATGGGCGGTAAGACGGAGGAAACGCCTTTTACGGTGAATGAGCGGTTTTCAAAGCTGGGGGTCTATGACTTGCAGGGAAATATTCTGTGGGATAATCTGCGAAGATACGGTGGCTGTGAGGTGGAAGTCTTTAATAAAGCTGACGAAGAACTGCTGCTTGACTATCTGCGGGAAGGAAAGTATCCCATTGTCAGAGTGAGAGTAAAAGGTGTGGGAAATTTTCATTATGTGCTGATTACGGGTGCGAGAGAGGGAAATTTTTACTGTATGGACCCGCTTAAGGATGGGGAAAGGCCGCTTGCGGAATACGGGAACAGAATCTATGCGGCGAGACTTGTTTCCTGAAAGCGGCGCCAGCCGCCGAGTGTTCCTCCGGAGTAGTCAAAGTGTGAACCGAGACACCGGCGATACGGGCGTACCGCACTCCTTTCGGAACTGACGCCGCTACAGGTGTATTATAGCGCGGTAAAAAAGGCAAAGCAATATATTTCTGCTTATTATTGATAGCGAAAAGCGGAGCGGAGGGGAATTTTGGAAGCAGCTAAAAAGGGCTTAAACGCAAATCAACTGAAAATAATTGCAATGATATCCATGACGGTGGACCATCTGGCATTTGTGATATACCCGAATTACCCGACTAAGTGGCAGATAATCCTGCTGCATATTCTGGGGCGGATGGCAGCGCCGATTTTCTGGTTTTTTCTGGTGGAGGGCTATTGCCACACCCATGACAAAAAGAAATATGCTTTGCGATTGTTTCTCTTTGCGATAATAGGACACTTTGCATATAATTTTGGGTTTGGCATTCCTTTTATCCCTTTTCAGACCTCGGTGTTCAACCAGACCAGCGTCATGTGGCCCCTGTTCTTCGGGCTGATTGCCCTTATGGTAACTGACAGCGGGAAGCTGAAGCCGTGGCAGAAATCAGTGATAATAGGAGTTATCTGTGTGGTGACTTTCTGTGCCGACTGGAGCTGTATCGCGGTGCTTGCCATTGTGTCAATCTATGAAAACCGGGGCAGCTTTAAGCGGCAGATGGTGGGAATGCTGTGCTTTGTGGCAATGTATGCGGCAGTTTATGTAATTTTTATCAATCCGGTATACGGAATGATTCAGATGTTTGTGGCGCTTACGATTCCACTTTTAAAGCGGTATAACGGCCGGCGCGGAAGCTGGAAAGGAATGAAATGGTTCTTTTATCTGTATTATCCGGCTCATTTGGTTGTCTGTGGGCTTATCCGTGTGGCACTTTATGGAAATTATCATTTTTAGCAGGGAACAGTTCCCGAATCACCCTGCAGGGATTGCCCACTGCCACCGAGTTTGCCGGAACATCTTTTGTGACGACGCTTCCGGCTCCGATAACGGAGCCATCGCCGATGGTTACGCCCGGCAGGACTATCACGCCGCCGCCCAGCCAGCATCCGTTCCCGATGGTAATCGGCAGGGCATAGGTACGGCAGAAATATTCCCCTGTTTCGGGATTCCAGTCCGGCGTAAGCCGCTCGGACAGCGCAACAGGATGGGAGGCCGTATATAGCTGGACATTTGATGCAATCAGCACATTGTCTCCGATTGTGATTTTATTACAGTCAACAAAGGTACAGTTCATATTGACCGAAACATTGTTTCCCAGATAAATGTTGCGTCCATAATCGCAGATGAAGGGCAGCCCGACGGATACGTTGGCGCCGATGCTTCCGAATAACTGCTGTAAGATATTTCTTTTTTCGTCTTTCTGTTCATAGGCAAGTTCGTGATATTCTTTTAGCAGCCTTCGGGCATTGCTTTTAAATTCCAGGAAAATTTCATCGTGGCAGTCGTAATACTGGCCGGCCATGCATTTGTCTAATTCGGTCATAATTGTCCTCCCTGTTTTTGGTGGCGATGACATCATATTATAAAAATTTTTGTCACATGACAAGTAACAGGTTGTTTCTTTAGAGTCTTCTTGCCAGAGATTCAATGATAAAGATTACGGGAATCTGCGTAGTTGCAATATATTCTCCGAATACATGTCTGGAATTTAAGAGGTAGGAAAAGTTCCAGTCAGACATTTGAGCCAGAGTTGACGAGGGGGAATTGGTAATACTCAGAATACGGTAGTTTTTTTGCTTGAATTGATGAACTGACTCAATCAGCCTTGGAGTTTCACCGCTTTCCGAAAGAGCGATAACAACGGTATTTTCACAATGGAAAGCGTCGGCAGGATAAAAGGGGTCTTCTAAGCCGACCGCAAAGTGGCCCAGATTGGAGAAGTATCTTGCGCCATATTTAGCCAGTGTACCGGAAGAACCCATACCGATAAAGATTGTCAAATCGGCTTTTCTGACAGCTTTTGTCGCGAACAGCATTTTTTCTTCAAAGGCTCCGGAATTTGCTCTTGCAAAAAAAGCGGAGAGTTCCTGTAAATCTTCCAGAGGCTGGCGGGGATTCTGCGCAAGGACTTCCTCTTTCAAAGCGGACTTAAATTCAGAGTATCCGTCAAAGCAGTTTTTGCTGCAGAATCGCAAAATGGTGGAAGTCGATACCGACAGCTTCCCGGCAAGTTCCCGGATTGTCATGTATTGAACCTTATCGATATTTGAAACAATGTATTTATAGATTGACATTTCAGTTTCATTATATTTCTGGATATCTTCATAAGAAAACACAGGCATCCCTCCCGGCTATTTGCTGATTAGATTATACAGGTATTTGCCGCCTTTTACAATTAGAAAGACAGACTGCGAAAGGCGCGTCTTTTGGCGGCTTTCCTGTTTCGGCAAGCCGGCAGCCTTCGCGCACGGTCAGGATAATTTCTTGCATTATTTACGGGTTCTGCTAAAATATTTTTTAAGAAAACAGAGGAAATGGAGGTAAAAATGGTAAAACACATCATTTTATGGAAACTGAAGGATTCCCTGACAGACGGGGAAAAGGAACAGGTAAAGGATGGAATCAAGGAGGGACTTGAGGGCTTAAAGGGCAAAATACCGGGTCTTGTGGACATCAAAGTGCAGACAAAGGGGCTGGCCTCCTCCAACGCGGACGTGATGCTGGATTCTGCTTTTGAAAGCGAGGAAGCGCTGAGGGGTTATGCCACGCATCCGGCTCATGTTAAGGTGGCGGATACGAAAGTAAGGCCCTATACGGAAATCCGGCTCTGTCTGGATTTTTGCGAGTGACGCTGAGGGGAATGGACGCCGGGCTTTTCGCTTTTTGGCATATAGGCTGCGGCGGCGCTCTGTAAAAGTATGGCGGCATCATTACAAAATTCTTGCCATATGTATCAGTTTGATATATAATATATCAAACTGATACATATGGAGGTGTCGTCATGCAAAGACAAAAACTGAGAAAACTGATTCTGTTAATTTCCCTGCTGCTGTTTCCGGTTACGCTATATTACTTCAGCCCGGCGCTCATCATAAATGCCGGACTGAACGGAATCATCAACGGGAGCTTTATTGTATTTGCGTTTTTGTTTCTGCTTTCCATCCCTTTCGGGAGAATCTTCTGCGGGTATCTGTGCCCGGCGGGCGGTCTGCAGGAGTGCGCCTTTCCGGTGAATGAGAGGGTTCCGGCGCAGGGCTGGCGAAACAGGATAAAGTATGTTATCTGGACGGTATGGATGGGACTGGTGGTTTTCTGCTATTTTCATGGCGGAAAAATCACCGCGGTTGATTTTTTGTTTGAAACCGAAAACGGGATTTCCGTTTCTTCTCTCCAGAGCTGGCTGATTTATTACGGAATCCTGTGCCTGATTGTGCTGCCGGCGGTTTTGTCGGGAAAGCGGGCGTTTTGCCACTATTTCTGCTGGATGGCGCCTTTTATGGTGTTGGGCGTAAAGTTCCGCCGGTTTCTGCGTCTGCCGGGACTTAGCGTGAAGGGAAACGAAAAGGCAAAGTGCGTATCCTGCGGGAAATGCCAAAAGGTATGTCCTATGGGAATTGATGTGGAACGGGAGATAAGGGACGGGGGCGTCAGAAATCCCGAATGTATTTTATGCGGAGCCTGCATTGACAACTGCCCGGGACACGTTCCGGTCTATGGAATGGCAGGCCCGTCTTTTAACAAGGAGCATAATAATGGCAGCGGAAAAAAAACTTGACTGCGTGATTCTGGGCCTGCTCAGCCATGAGGAGCTGACGGGCTACGAAATTAAGAAAAGGATGGACACGGCGCTGAAATACTTCTGGGGAGCAAGTTACGGAAGCATTTATCCCACGTTAAGCGATTTGGTCGCCCGGGGACTGGCCGACAGGAGAGAGGATAAAGAAAATAAAAGGAATAAACTGATATATACCATCACGGACAGCGGCCGGGAATATCTGCGCAGGTGGCTGAAAACCCCTGCCGAGCGGGACGAGCTGCGTTATGAAACGCTGCTGAAGCTGTTTTTCGGAAAAGAGCAGGGGGCGGAGCAGGCGAAAACGCATATTGAAGCCTTCCGGGAAAAAACGGAAAAGGAACTGGCATATCTGCTGAAAGCAAAGCAGGCGCTTACGGACTGTCTGGACGAGGACGATACCCACAGATATTATCTGCTTACCGTGGAGTTTGGAATAAAAGCCTTCCGCGCCTATCTGGAATGGTGTGAGGAGGCGGGGGAAGTTCTGGGCGTAAAGGAGCAGGGGCAATGATACTCAACACCGGCAGCAGGACGGACATTCCGGCGTACTACAGTAACTGGTTTTTGAACCGGATAAAGGAAGGCTTTGTGCTGGTGCGCAATCCTTACAATCCGGTTCAGGTCACGCGGTATCTTCTTGCGCCCGATGTGGTGGACGTTATGGTATTTTGTACCAAAAATCCGGTTCCCATGCTGGAACGGATAGGAGAACTTTCCGCTTTCGACACTTTCTGGTTCGTGACGATTACCCCCTATGGCAGGGATATCGAGCCTTTTGTCCCGGAAAAGGAAGGGATTCTGGAGGCCTTTTGCAAATTGTCAGAGAAGGTGGGGGCGCGGCGGATGAGCTGGCGGTACGACCCTGTTTTCGTGACGGAAAAGTATTCCGTGGATTTTCATATCAGACAGTTTGAGAAGATGGCTGGACGGTTAAAGGGCTTCACCGGCCAGTGTGTGGTGAGTTTTATTGATTTATATGAAAAGACCAGAAGAAATTTCCGACAGGCGCGCAGTGTTTCTTTCAGGGAACAGGAATATTTAATCGACGCTTTCTCCGAAATTGCCGGAAAGTGCGGTCTGCAAATCCATTTGTGCTGTGAAAATACGGGACTTGTAAGAAACAATGTGGACGCTTTGGGGTGCCTGTCAAAGGAAGTTTTGGAGGCGGCAATCGGCTGTAAGCTAACGGTTCCCAAAAAGAAAGCCGCGAGAGCGGAGTGCAGTTGTCTGCTGGGAGCCGATATCGGAGCCTACAACACCTGCGGGCACGGCTGCCTTTACTGCTATGCCAATTATGACAGGAAAGCGGTGCTTGATAATATGAAAATCCACGATTCGGCGTCTCCCCTGCTCACAGGCCGTCTGCGGGCAGAGGATAAGGTAAAGGACGCCGTCCAGACATCATGGAAAGACGGCCAGATGAGTATATTTGACATGACGTGAACAAAATGCGCATTATTTCAGCAGTAGCTCGTACCGGAAATTTCCTATGGCTCTCTTAAACAAAAGGGCTGCGGCAAGGGCGCATACAACGCCGATTCCAAACAAAATCCAGCCGTTTACCAAAAGGATTCCGGTGAACTGTCCCGCTACCAGAAACAGAACCGGAAGCAGGAGAAAAACGGCTCCCTGCTGCGCGTCCTCCATGCTCTGGGCTTTAGCCGAGGTGCGGACAATCATAATGATGGCAACCAGCGAAACGGCCGGAGAGACCAGCAGCATAATCAGCAGCCATTTGGCGTCCGGTAAAAGAAAAAATCCTTCTATAAAATACATTTCCGCCTCCAGTACCGTCAGCATCACCAGAAAAGAGGAAAAGGACACGAACATGCTCAGCAGAAAGGCGGCCAGTACCTTGGCGCGGAATATCTGCTTCAGGGACAGGGGGCAGTAAAGCAGGGTTTCCAGTGTGCGTTTTTCCCGTTCGCCCACAAAGGAGCTTGCCGACATTACCGTGGCGGCCATAATGGGGATGATTAGAAAAAACACCGGCAGCACATAGTTCAGCAAAAGGCCGGGAAAGACCTGGTTTACGGGAAGGGCCTGCTCCGAAAGGGGCAGCATCTTTAGCAGTTTTTCCAAATCCCCGCTCTCTCCAGGGGCAAAGTGTATGGTTAATAGAAAGACGGTGGGCATAAAGACGGTCAGCACTATGGGAACAAAAAGCAGCACGAAAAACATGCGTCTGTTACTCATAATGCTTTTTAAATCCTTTGTGATAATTGCAGTCATTTCCTGTTTCATTTTCTCCTCCATTTCCGCGCAGGCTTTGAGCGCATGGTTTCTCCTTTTACGGTTTCTGTGCGTGCAGGCTTTATTTCTGTCCATGCAGCTTTTATTTGTGCGCTTCCTTCATCTGCACGCTTTTGCCGCCTTCTGCGGTAAGGGCAAAATAAATATCCTCAAGGGAAGGCAGTTCGGCCGAGACATGGTAAATGTTTCCGCCATTTTCCACAATCCGCCGCACAAGGGCCGGGATTTCCTCCTTAGATGAAAGGGTCAGTTCGTACTCCTGATTGCCGGTGCGGCGAAGGGACAGGCGGTCGGGAATATTTGCGGCGTTTAGCTTTACTTTGGTTTCGGGACAAAGCCGGGAGCGGAACTCCTCCAGGGTGCCCTCCGCAAGGAGCTTTCCGCAGGAAAGTAAGCCGTAGCGGGTACAGATTTCCTGCGCATAACGCAACTGGTGGGTGCAGAGAAAAACGGTGATGCCCTTCTCCTTTGCCAGAGTGCGAATCATGGCGTGGACGTTCTGGGCGCTTTCCGGGTCCAGCCCCGAGGTGGGCTCGTCCAGAAACAGAATCTTCGGCTCGTGAATCAGGGCCCTTGCCAGGGAAAGGCGCTGGCGCATACCGGTGGAGTAGGAGGACAGCTTCCGGTCAGCGGCGTCTGACAATTCAAGCTGCTTTAACAGAGTCTGTCCCCGCTTCTGGCTCTCTTTTGTGGCAAGGCCGAAAACCGAGCCGTAAAATATCAGATTTTGAAGTCCCGTCAGGTTGTCGTACATCTGGGCGTGCTCCGTGACCACGCCGGATATGGCGTGGGCTTTTTCCGGCTCTTTGGAAGGGTTGATGTCAAATAACTGACAGCTTCCCCCGGTGGGCGTGAGCATTCCGCCCAGCAGCTTGACGGCGGTGGTTTTCCCCGCGCCGTTAGGGCCCAGGAAGCCGAAGACTTCCCCCGGTTTTAAGGTGATGGACACGGAATCGAGGGCTTTTTTTCCGCCCTCGTATATTTTGGATAACTGGCTTAGGGTCACTGCGTTCATAAGTTCTCCTTTCGTTACTTTGCGTCGTTATCTTGCCGGAATCCTTCCAGACGCCGGATGATATTCTGAAAACGGGGCTCTTTTCCAAGGGATTCAAAGGCCGGGTTGCCGATAACGGCTTGTGCCATGCCCCGGCGGATGAGCGATTCGTCCCGGGGCAGGCCGCTGCCAAGGGGCAGGCAGGAATCCAGCCATTCATCCAGAAGGGTAAAATAGGAATCTCCGTGAAGGGTAAGAGGGCTTTGGCACGACAGTACCAGCTCCGTATAATCTTCCAGAATTTCCAGCGCCCGCTGTTGGTTATTTAAGAGGCTAAAGCCTGAAGCCGCAGAAAGCTGCAGCGACATAAGGAGGCCGGGATGGAGGGTTTTTAAGTCAAAGGTTTCCGATACAAGCTGCAGACGGCGGAAGGTTTCTTTGTATGCTTCAGGGTCGTCCAGACAGCAGTTCATATAGGATGACAGGAGATTTTGCACCTCCAGCATGGAATGGTAAATTCCGGCCTGAAGAATCCGTTTTGCCGCTCTGGCGTTTCCCATCATTTGAAAGGCGGAAGCCAGAAGGGGTTCGGGACTTAAACGGTTCCCTTCCAAAGGCTCTAAAAGGGCAAGCACTTCTTTTGCCCGTCCAAGCTGCAACAGGCAAAGGGCGTCCATGCTCACGGCAAGGGAAGAAAGCTCTGCGTCGTCGCTTATTTCCCTGACCCGGCCAAAGAGCCGTCTTGCCTCCTCCAGAACGGCGTTTGTTTTTTCCGGCGTTCCCGAAAGCGTACAGTGGTTTACGAATAAAGCGCCGATTTGAAACAAAAGAGGAGGGCAGGAAAAATATTTTTTTGCAATTTCCCGGCAGCATTCCATGGTCTCGTCAAAGGGCTTTTCCGCAAAATCCCGGGTCAGCTTCTTATACAGCTTTCGGATATCGTCCTTTTCCATCTGGGGTTCATACCCCATGAGCTCGTCGATACTGATATCAAAAAAAGCGGCCAGCCGGGGCAGCAGGGAGATATCCGGGTAAGTGGAGGCGGTCTCCCATTTTGATACGGCTGCCTTTGACACGCCGATATATTCGGCCAGCTCGTCCTGTGTAATGCCTTTTTTATGCCGGTTTTGCATCAGTACGCGTCCTATGTTGATTTCTCTCATTTTTAACCTCTTTCTCTCATTTCCGCGCTGTTTTTAAGCGCATGACGGAGTTTGTGGATGCGCGCGGTTTTTTGGTGTTCTGTGTTTATTATGGGCGAATAAAATGAAAAAAACAATAGATGGAAATGCAATTTTGGTTAAAAAAGTTTCCTGTCGGGAAACAAAGGGGCATTATTTTTTTCGCCATGCCGGACGGAAGTGTGGTATACTTTAAGAAAACAGGAAAAAGAAACGAGGGTAACAGGATGAAAATAAAATATCTGGGCTCTGGGGCCTATGAAGGTGTGCCGGCTTTATTTTGCGGCTGCAGTGTCTGCCGGGAGGCAAAGGAAAAGAGAGGGCGTTTTATCCGTTCCCGCTCCCAAGCAATCATCAACGACGAACTTCTGATGGATTTTCCGCCGGATACGGTGTGGCATTCCATACAGTATAATCTGGACTGGACAAGGATTGGGCACTGCCTGATTACCCACAGCCATGGGGACCATCTGCATCCGGCGGACGTGGAGATGGCCGGAGCGGGTTTTACCGGAGAACACCGCCCCCTGCACTTTTATGCGGCGCAGGACGGTTATGAGAAGCTGCGGTGCATGACGGACGACCCGGAAATGGGAGAAGCCTCGGATGTAACGCTGGTGGAGCCGGGAGTGGCCTTTACGGCGGGCGATAACGGCGAATATCGGATTCTGCCTCTTTGGGCGAATCACAATCCGGAAACGTCTCCGGTGATATATTCCGTTTTCCATGAGGGAAAAAGAATCCTTTATGCCCATGACACCGGCATTTTTCCCGAGAATACGTGGAAAGCGCTTGCCGGTCAGGGACGGTATGATTTGATTTCCTTAGACTGCACCGGTGGTACAAGCGGCCCAAGAGACGGGGAGGAGGATTTTACGCCGGTCTGCCCGGGGGATTTCGTGGAGTGGCGGGACGGCCATATGAGCCTTCGGACAAACAGGGAGGTCATCCGGCGTATGCGTCTGGAAAACTTAATCGACGACAAAACGGTGATAGTCGCCAACCATTTTTCCCATAATTCCGGTCTGGGCTATGAGAAAACCCGGCTGGAAGCTGAAAAATACGGCATCCTTACCGCCTATGACGGGATGGAAGTGGAAATATAATAATTTATGGAGGGGAATATGAAAAAAACGAAAACCGAAAAAACAGTAAAGAAAACCAGAGAAACGCCGGCAGCGGAGCCGGCCTTTGAGAGCAGGCTGCAAAGGCACCACGACGAACTCCGCTGGCTGTATATGGAACTGTACGATAACGATTCCATGTTTGCGGAGCTGTGCGGCCGCCTGAAAAGCTTTTCCGATGAAAGGAATCAGGCGTTACGGCGCTCGGACGCAAAAAGAGAAGCCGCCCCGGACTGGTATAAGCAAAACGATATGCTTGGCATGATGTTTTATATCGACAATTTTGCCGGCAATATGAAAGGGGTAGAGTCCAGGCTTAACTATCTGGAAAAATGCAACGTAAATTATATTCATCTGATGCCCTTTCTGGATACGGTAGAGGGACGTTCCGACGGCGGATACGCGGTGGCGGATTTCCGGAAGGTGCAGGAGGCGCTGGGAACCATGGAGGACCTTGAAAGCCTGACGGCGGCCTGCCATAAGAAAGGCATCAATGTCTGCATGGATTTCGTGATGAACCATACGTCCCAGGACCACGAGTGGGCAAAAAAGGCGCGTCAGGGAGACGGGGAATACATGAGCCGCTACTTTTTCTTTGCGGATGACGAAATCCCCCGGCAGTACGAAGCCACAGTGCCCCAGGTGTTCCCTACCACCGCACCGGGAAATTTCACATGGCTTCCCGATGCGCAGCATTTTGTGATGACCAGTTTTTATCCCTATCAGTGGGATTTGAATTACAAGAACCCCAGAGTGTTCAATGAAATGATGTACAATTTCCTGTTCCTTGCCAATCAGGGAATTGATATTATCCGCATCGACGCGGTTCCTTATATCTGGAAGGAGCTGGGCACCCAGTGCCGGAACCTGTCGCAGGTACATACCATTGTGCGCATGATGCGTATGATTGGGGAGATTGTCTGCCCCGGCGTTCTGCTCCTTGGCGAGGTGGTGATGGAGCCGGAAAAGGTGGTGCCCTATTTCGGAACGGTGGAAAAGCCGGAGTGCCACATGCTTTACAATGTGACAACCATGGCGACCACCTGGCATACGGTGGCGACAAGGGACGTAAAGCTTCTTAAAAAGCAGCTTGATATTGTTAATTCCCTGCCGAAGGATTACCTGTTTTTGAATTATCTGCGCTGCCACGACGATATCGGCTGGGGGCTTGATTACGGGACCCTGATGCTGGAAGGAATGGGCGAGCGTTCCCATAAGCAGTATTTAAATGATTATTTCCAGGGCTATGCCGGGGACAGCAACAGCCGGGGCGAGCTTTACAATGCGGACCCTGTTACCGGGGACGCCAGATTCTGCGGAACCACGGCTTCCATGTGCGGCGTGGAAAAGGCGGATGAGGAAAAGGACAAACAGGCCATGGAGAAGGCCATCGGTCTGGATATCATGCTCCATGCCTATATGTTTATGCTCTCCGGTATACCGGTGCTTTACGGGGGCGATGAAATCGGCCAGCTCAACGATTACAGCTATAAGGAGAACCCCAATAAGGCGGCGGATTCCCGCTATATCCACCGGGGGGCAATGGACTGGAAAAAGGCGGAAAAGATTTCCGACGAGGATTCGGTGGAAGGAAAAATCTTCGGCAGGCTAAGACGCCTTGAACAGGTAAGGAAAGCGGAAAAGGCTTTTGTGGCGGCCGCGGACACCTGGACCATTGAAACATGGGATTCCTCCCTTTTGTGCATCGGAAGATATTTCGAGGGGGAGAAAATTATCGGCATTTTTAATTTCAGTGAATTTGACAAAACCGCATGGATTAAGGAGGAGGGCGAGTATCGGGATTTGATGACCGGAGAGGACAGGAAAGCCGTGGATGTAAGCATTCCGGCGTACGGGTTCTATTATCTGAAAAGAAAATAAATTTTTCTTTAAGATTGAACGCCCGTATTGTCTTTTGACGGCGGATATTGTATGATAATCTGACATAACAGAGAAAAAATGTATTGAAAAACGTGTGGCGGCCGGGCGGCCCTATCCGCTTGGCGGCTGCGGGACGAAAAGCAACAGGGTAATGGAGGTACGGAATGAAAAAAAATAAATTTGCGAAAGGATGGCTGACAGCCTGCCTTGTCATGGGATTGACGACAGGACTTCATCCGGGCGTAACGGTACAGGCAGCGGAGGTGATTGCAACGGTGTCGGGAACGGTGCGTTCGGGAACGACCGCCGAACTGCTTCTTCTTTCCACAAAAGAGGGAAATATGGAAATCAAAATAGACAGCGGCACGGACGCCAGCGCCTGCAAGGTGCTGCTTCCGGGGGAATCCATCAGCGTTTCCGTATCTCACGGCTCCGACGAATATCTTCACGCGGTGAGAATTACCGCCGGTGAAAAAAAGACAGAAGCGTCGGTAGACGCCTCCAATACATCGACCGTGACAGGCACGATTACGAAAAAAGGCCAGGGCGACGTGCTTTATGTAAAGACACCTCAGGGAGACATGGAAATCAAGCTGGACTCTTCCACGAATATGAGCGGGTGTTCCGTTCTTGTGGCGGATAAGACCTATACCATTGTCTGTGCCCGTGGCTCCGACGCTTACATGCACGCTGTCAGCATTTCCGACGGAATCAGCGGGGGTGCGTCAGGGTCGGTGAATTTATCCTTAACCCCGTCTCCGGCGGCGGCGGTTACCGCACAGACTACCACGGTTACGGGAACGGTTTCTGACAAGACGAGAGAAGACAGGCTCTTTTTATCCACGAAGGACGGCGAGATGGAAATCGTCATCGACGCCAATACGGATTCCAGATACGGTATGATGGTTATGCCGGAACGCAAGATTAACGTCGCGGTTTATAACGGCGGCGACGGCTATATGCATGCCGCAACCATTGTGGCTCCGAAAGAATCCGTCTTTCCGGTAAACGTTGACACTTCCAATACCTCCACCGTGACGGGAACCGTGGGAGGAAAGTCAACGGAAAACGTCCTGTACCTGGATACGCCTCAGGGGCAGATGGAGCTGAAGCTGGATAAGTTAAGCAGCGTTGCCGGCTGTAAGATTCTGGTCAAGGGCCGGAAACTCAGCGTAAGCTGCGCGAGAGGCGACGACGCTTATATGCATGCGGTGGGTATAACGGCGGTGTAAAAGTAAACGAATTATGGCTGATAAGAAAAGGGATAAAACGGTTTTGCGGTTTTATCCCTTTTTCATCGTTTAAATCTCAATCCGGCTCATCTTCACCAAAACCACCCCCAAAAGGGCCGAGAGCACATCCGCCGCCGGCTGGGCCGTGATAACCCCCTCATAACCGAAAGCGAGGGAGAGAATAAACAGCACGAGGGCAAAGATAATTCCCTGGCGGCTCAGGGACATTATCAGCGTGGGAAGGGATTTTCCGGCGCTCATAAACAGGGTGCTGCACACAAGAAACACGCCCGTGAAAGGAAGTCCCAAAAGCATTCTTCTTAGAATCAGCGCGCCGGCTTCCACAATGACGGCGTCGTCCATGAAAAGCCGAATCAGGGAGGGTGCGAATATCATCAAAACCGCGCCGCCCGCAATGGCGATTATCATCTGGACCAGCAGGTCAAATTTCAGCACCTGCCGGAGCCTTTCTTTGTTCCCGGCGCCATAGTTGTACCCAATCAGAGCCTGTGCGCCGAAGGCAAAGGCAATCATAATCATGGCGACCAGCATGTTCACCTTGCTGGCAATGCCCATGGCGGCCACCTTGTCGGCTCCGTAAACCACCAGGCCGCGGTTTAAAAGGGCGGTTCCGAAGCTGTTCATCAGGTTGTTGAGGCTGGAGGGCAGGCCGATGGCGAACACGGCTCCGATAATGGCAAGGTCAACCTTTGCCATGCGGATGTCGACGGTCAGCTTCCGGCTCTTTTTCCTGATGCATACGACAAATATAATATCCGTTACAATGTTGCCAAGGACGGTGGCGATGGCAGCCCCGGCGGCTCCCATTCCCAGTCCGAAAATAAATAAGGGGTCTAAAATTATATTTACGATACTGCCCGCAATACTGCCAATCATGGCAACGTTGGCAAGCCCTTCGGTGCGGAGCTGGTTGGCGGGGATTAAAGTCAGAATGATGGAGGGCGCGCCCAGCGCAATCCAGGTGTAATACTGGCTTGCATAGGTGAAAACGGCGTCTTCGGCCCCCAGCATATGTAAAACGGGATTTTGGAAAATCAGCATAAGTGCGGCGATTACAATACCCGTTACGATGGCGCTGTAAAAGGTAAAACTGCTGACCCGTTTTCCGTCCTCATCCTTTTTCTGTCCAAATAGGCGGCTCATAACGCTGCTTCCGCCAAGACCGAACAAATCGCCAAGAGACACCATCAGCAAAATTACCGGAGCGCAGATGGACACGCCGGCAACAAGGTCGGCGTTGCCGGTCCGGCCGATAAAATAGATATCCACCATATTGTAAATCATACTGACAATTTTAGACATGACAACGGGCAGCGCCAGTGTCAAAAAGGCTTTGGGAACGGGAGTGGTTTCAAATAAAGCGTTTCTGTTTTCTTTTTCCATAATCTGCACCTGACAGTAAGCGGCGGGCTTTCTGTCCTATCCTTTCTTTTTTTACAGATACGATTTTATCAAAAAGCCTTGGCAATATAAGTGACATATGTCACAATAAATTCAGGAGAAAAACAAAGAGATGAAAAACCAAAAAGAGTAGAGATGGGAGCGGAGTATGGAAAAAATATACCACAGGACAGTGACGGCGGACTGTCTTTTGAAGACAGGAATTTCAGAACAGTTTGAAACGGAAAAACTTGATTTTTTCGTAATAAAATATCAGCGGGGAGAACTTCTGTCACAGCCGGAGCAGCCGATAAACTGCTTTCAGTTTCTTGTAAAGGGAAGCGTCTTTTTGTATTATCTGGACGAGAACGGCGCAAGGAGAAATGTGGCGGTGATGGAAGGGGAGGGTCTTTTGGGGGATATGGAATTTGTGACGGGGAGCCTCCCCTTTTTTTACACAGAAGCGCTGACGCCGGTTACGGTTCTGGCCCTTCCAATGGAGACAAACAGGGAAAGGCTTGCGAAAGACTGCAGATTTCTCATGTATCTTCTGCAGCAGGCAGCCAGAATAAAAATATTTTCGGCGCGCAACGAAGTAGTGTTTCCCCTTCTGGAGGAAAGACTGGTTTATCATCTGGAAAACGAATGCTCCCGCAGGACGATGGCCGGCATGGAAACTACGGCCGTCAAACTGAAGTGCAGCCGCCGCCAGCTTCAGCGGGTGGTAAAGAAACTGGAAGAACAGGGAAGGCTCACAAAGCTGGGGCGGGGACGTTACCGGCTAAGTACAGGGGGGTGAGCGTAAATGCCCGGCGTTTTTGCAGGTTTGCCGGGGGAATCTGCCGGCTTAATTGGGTCCTGTTTTCCGTGTATTTGGCTTGTCAGAAACAGGGATTTCCGCTAATATAGTAAATAGGAAAACGAAACGGTCAGGGAGCCTCTTTCGGGAACTATGCATCAGGAAATTCCGGGAGCCGGCGCTCTGACAACGATTTTGGAAAAATCTGGAGGAACGGACAATGGGTATTATTGAAAAAATGAGGCTGGACGGAAAGAAAGGCTTCGTGACGGGGGGCGCCAGAGGCATCGGAAAAAGCACGGCAACAGCCTTTGCGGAAGCCGGAGCGGACGTGGCGATTGTGGACGTGGATATTGAGGAAGCGGAAAAGACGGCTGCAGGTATAGCGGAGAGCACCGGCAGAAAAGTAATTGCCATAAAGACCGACTGCACGGACCCGGAGCAGGTGGACGCCATGGTTTCGCGGGTGGCGGATGAGCTGGGCGGGCTTGACTTCTGCCATAACAACGCAGGCATCTGCATCAACGTACCGGCGGAGGAGATGACCTTCGAACAGTGGAATAAGGTGATTAACGTCAATTTGAACGGCATCTTCCTTACCGATATTGCGGCGGGAAAATACATGCTTGCCCATGGCGGCGGTTCCATCATCAACACGGCCTCCATGTCCGCCCATATCGTAAACGTGCCTCAGCCCCAGTGCGCTTATAACGCGTCAAAAGCGGCTGTGATTCAGCTCACGAAATCCCTTGCAATCGAGTGGGCCAAGCGGGGCGTTCGGGTGAACAGCTTAAGTCCGGGGTATATCGGAACCGAGCTTACCTTAAATTCCCCCACACTGATTCCACTGATAGAAAAGTGGAACGAGATGGCGCCTCTTGGAAGAATGGGCAGGCCGGAGGAGCTTGCCGCAATTTGCGTCTATCTGGCGGGAGACGCCAGCAGCTTTACCACAGGAGCAGATTTCGTCATTGACGGAGCTTTTACCTGCTTTTAATCAAAACGATAAATAAGGAGAGAGATGTTATGAACAGATACGAACTGGATTTAAACAAATACGCGTCCCTTGCCAGAGCGGCGGCAGCGGAAGGATGCGTCCTTCTGGAAAACAAAAATAATGCGCTGCCCCTTAAAAAGGGAGAAAAAATTGCGGTGTACGGCCGCTCCGCCTTTAACTATTATAAGAGCGGACTGGGAAGCGGCGGTCTGGTCAACACCAGATACGTCGTGGGGATTCTGGACGCCCTGAAGGACTGCGAGGATATCTCGGTGGACGAAAAGCTGTCCGCCATCTATGAAGAATGGATAAAGGAAAATCCCTATGACGAGGGGAAAGGCTGGGGACAGGTTCCCTGGGCGCAGAAGGAAATGCCTGTTACGGAGGAAATGTTAAAGGCTTCGGAACGGACGGACGCAGCCCTTGTGATTATTGGGCGGACTGCCGGCGAGGACCAGGATAATCACGACGAACCCGGAAGCTACCGGCTCGCGAAAGAGGAAGAGGATTTGATTGCCGGGGTATGCGGCGCCTTTAAACGGGTGATTGTGCTGCTGAACGTGGGAAACATTATCGACATGAGCTGGGTGAAAAAGTACCGGCCCGACGCGGTTATGTATACATGGCAGGGAGGACAGGAGGGCGGCAACGGCCTTCTGGACGTGCTCACCGGCGCGGTAAACCCCTGCGGCAAGCTGACGGACACCATTGCGGAAACGATTTCGGACTATCCGTCGGATAAAAATTTCGGCGACCTTGTAAAGAACTATTATCAGGAGGACATTTACGTAGGCTATCGCTACTTTGAAACCTTTGCCAAGGAGAAGGTGCTGTATCCTTTCGGCTACGGGCTTTCCTACACAACCTTTGAGGCAGAGAGCGCCGTAGAGGACAAAAACGACTTTGTGGAAGTTACGGCAGTCGTGACCAACACGGGAGATACCGCCGGAAAAGAAGTGGTGCAGGTTTATGTGGAAGCGCCTTGCGGCAAGCTGGGAAATCCTTCCCGCAAGCTGGCAGGCTTTGCAAAGACCGGCGTGCTCGCGCCCGGGGAAAAAGAGACGTTGGTGATTGCGGTTCCCAAATATGACTTTGCTTCCTATGACGACAGCGGCGTTACGGGACACAAATCCTGTTATGTTCTGGAAGAGGGCTCCTATACTTTTTACGTGGGAAGCGATGTGAGAAGCGCAAAAAAGGCCGGCAGCTACGAGCAGGCATTTGCGGTGTTGGAGGAATTGCAGGAGGCGTACGCGCCCACAGAGAGCTTTGAGAGAATGAAAGCAGAGGCACAGGAGGACGGAAGCTTTAAGGTGACGATGGAAAAGGTTCCGGTGCGGACAGAAAATCCCAGAGAGCGGCTTATGGCAAACCGTCCGGCGGAAATTCCCTTTACCGGCGATAAGGGCTGGCAGCTTGCCGATGTTCTGGACGGCAAGGCGTCCATGGACGAGTTTGTGGCGCAGATGAGCGACGAGGAGCTGATAACCATATTCAGGGGAGAAGGCATGTGCAGTCCCCGTGTGACGCCGGGCATCGCGGCGGCTTTTGGCGGCGTAAGCGACGGGCTTTTAAAGCTGGGGATTCCAGCGGCAGGCTGTTCGGACGGTCCCTCCGGCATTCGTATGGACTGCGGCACAAAGGCGTTTTCCATGCCTAACGGAACGGCTCTCGGATGTACCTTTAACCTGCCTCTTAACAGAGCGCTTTTCGAAATGGCGGGCTGGGAGCTTCGGCTGAACAAGATTGATTCCCTTTTAGGGCCGGGAATGAACATTCACAGACATCCCTTAAACGGCCGGAACTTTGAATATATTTCAGAGGACCCTTATCTTACCGGAAAGATTTGCGCGGCTCAGCTTCTTGGCATGGACAAATATGGGATTGCCGGTACGGTGAAGCATTTCTGCGCCAACAATCAGGAGGCGGCAAGACGGAAAACGGATGCGGAGATTTCCGAGCGCGCGCTTCGGGAGATTTATTTAAAGGGCTTTGAGATTGCGGTAAAGGAAGGAAAGGCCCGTTCCGTTATGACCACCTATTCTTCCGTAAACGGCCTGTGGACCGCCGGAAGCTATGACTTAAATACCACCATTTTGCGGAAAGAGTGGGGCTTTGAGGGCATCGTTATGACGGACTGGTGGGCGGATGCCAACTATGAAGGAAAGCCTTTTGACCATCAGGCAAAAGCGCCCATGCTGGCGGCTCAGAACGACCTGTACATGGTGACCTCCAGACCGGCGGACAACCCGGAAAACGACGACCTGCAGCAAAAGCTGGAAGAAGGCTATATCACCAGAGGCGAGCTCCAGCGCGGTGCTAAGAATATCCTCGGCTTTATTTTAAAAAGCCCGGCGATTTTACATAAGACGGGACGGATTGCGCCGGAGGAGCTTGAGGCAATGAATGCAAAGGGCGACAATGACGTGGCGCCTTCGGATTTGGTTTACTATAAGGCGGACGAGGCGGATGAGATTGTGATTGACGGCGCGCTGCTTAGTCCCAAAGCAGGGCAGAGCGATGTGTTTGGAATCCAGGTTGAAAAATTCGGAAGCTACAGCATCACCCTTACCATGAAAAGCGACCTCGGGGAGTTGGCGCAGCTTCCGGTGTCCCTTTACTATGACAACGCACTGAAGGCCCAGATTTCCATTCAGGGAACGGAAGGAAAGGTAATTGAGGAAAAGAGAGAGCTTGGCGTTATCTTCGGGCCCACCCACTTTATCAAACTGTACTACGGGGCGAACGGAATTGAGATTCTGAAAGTGGTGATTCGGTTGGAGGAGGAAACTGCGAATCCGTTTGGTTAAGTAGAAAATTTCATATTTTTACAGAAAAAGCCGCTCTGTGGAAAGCAGGGCGGCTTTTGCAGCCCCGGCTATGGCCGGATATAATTGGGATGCATGATTTTTCAATTCTATTGCACTGGCATTATCTGTGTGCTACAATATCACTACAAAATCAATGGAGGTGCAATATGGCAACATTACAAGTCCGTATAGATGATACATTAAAAGCTCAGGCGGATACGCTTTTTTCCAGCCTGGGGCTGGACACGTCGACAGCGATACGAATTTTTCTGAATGCTTCTGTTGAAAATGACGGGATTCCTTTTTCAGTGCAGCATAAAAAGGTTCCAGATTCGCTTCGGGAAGCTATTTATGACAGCAGGCTTCGGAGAAATCTTAACGGGCCTTTTGACAGCGCTGAGGAGGCGGTTGCTTCCATGCTGGAGGATTAGCTGATGTATAAAATTGTTTATACAAACCGGATGAAAAAGGACGCCAAATTGATGAAAAAAAGAGGGAAGGATATGGGGAAGCTTGTCAATGTATTGTCGCAGCTTGCCAGCGGTAGTTCTCTGCCAGCGCAGTTCCGGGACCATTCACTGACTGGTAATTTGCGGGATTTCAGAGAGTGCCATATAGAATCTGACTGGTTGCTGATGTATCAGATTTTCGAAGACACTCTAATCCTTTCCGCTACTGCAACCGGCAGTCATGCGGATTTGTTCGGAAAATAAAAATATCTACACCATAAAAGTATAAAAGCGTATGGAAAAAGCAATGTAGACCATGCGCTTTTTTGTGTTACAACAAGCTTCCTTGGAAAACGTGGCAGCGTTTATTTCAAATTATTATTCCAACTTTACCCTGGGCGAGTTATAATGAAGAAAAGCGATATGGAGGCAATACCAATGAAAAAACATCCTGCCGGATTCCGCTCCATCACACAGAGAATCGTTCTGGCTCTGGTTCTGATTATTCTGCCTTTTAATATAATTTCCGTCATTGTAACAATAATTTCGCTGCAGAACGCAAGGCAGCAGATGATGACAAGCGTGGATAATCTTCTGGCGCTTTCCGGGCAGCAGCTTTCTGGCAGAATGAACGCGATGAACGACTTTTTTTATAATCTGGACAGCGTTTATCCGGCTTTCCGGCTGTACAGGGAGCAGGGAGAGCGGACCGCCGATTTGGCGATGGCGGAAAGCAATCTGGCCTCTTACTTTAACATGATAGTGGAAAACGACGCCTTTGCAGACGTACTGTTCTGGCAAAGCGGCAAATACGGGCGGACCTATATCGGAATGAGCAGTCTGGAAAACGATAAGTGTGGGCGGATTTTTGACTGCAAGGAGATTTTGAAAGCCTGGCTGGAAACAGAGGAAAAAGGAAAGTACAATCTGTGGGGGATTGTGGAAATCGAAGGGATGACCTGGCTTGCAAAGGTTTATCAGTACAATGATTTTTATTACGGAAGCCTGATTTCTTTAGACGAGATGGAACATCAACTGAAAAAAGCCTGCGCCTATTCCGGGCTGGAGGTTTCCTTTTCAGAGTTAAGTCCCGGGAGGGTGGAACAGGGGCGTCAGACCGGCACACAGCCTGACGGACAGCCCGGCGAATATCCGGGCAGGCCTTCCGGCAAACGCCTTGCGGTGGAAAAGGAAAGCAAGATGGGGAATTTCAGGATGCAGGTAAGCGTACCTTTCAGCCAGGGGTATACCAATCTTTCCGCCCTTCAGATTCTTTGCATGGGCTTTGTGTTTTTGTACATACTGCTGATTCCCGTGCTGATATACCTGATTCACAAAATGGTGCTCAATCCGTTAGCGCGAGTCAGCGGGGCGATGGAGCGTCTTAAGGGCGGCGAGCAGGATTACCGCCTGAGCACGCACCCGCATGAAGCGGAGGAATTTACGGCAATAGGGGAAACCTTTAACGGCATGGCGGACAGAATCAGCGAGCTGAGGATTGCCAACTATGAGAAAGAGTTAAAGCGTCAGGAGATAGAACTGAAAAACCTTCAGTTACAGATACGTCCCCATTTTCTGATGAATATGTTTAACCTGCTTTACAGCTTTGCACAGATTGAAAGCTACCAGGATATCCAGAAGCTGGCGCTTTATCTTTCGGAGTATTTCCGCTATATTTTTCAGAGCGGAAAGGAATTGCAGCCTTTTTCGCTGGAAATAAACCTGATTCAGAAATACATGGAAATCGCGGAAATGCGGTATCCGGGCTGCGTGGAAGCGGTTTATGAGGTTGACCCGGAGGCTCTGGAAACCTTCGTACCGCCGCTCTTAATCCATAATTTTGTGGAAAATATTTTCAAGCATATTGTGGGGTACGGCAGAAAGATTCATCTTCACATTGAGGCATATACGGACGGGGAGGAAACCACCTTTATGATTGCGGACGACGGCCCGGGCATGTCCCGTCAGATGGCGGAGGATATTAACCGGGGGATTTTCCATAAAAAAGATGGCGAGCGGGTACATGTGGGCATTGAAAATTCCTACAGAAGAATGAAATATTTTTACGGGGAAAAGGGAAGCCTTACGGTGGTTTCGGAGCCCGGGGAAGGAACCTGTTTTACCATTGTAATTCCGGTGGAGAGCCGGACAGGGGCAGAGCGTACAAATGACGGCGCGGAAAGAGAGATACAATGAATTTACTGATTGTGGACGATGAAATGATAGCGGTAAAGGGAATGCTTAACGGGGTTGACTGGAAAAGCTGCGGCATTGACGGCAGTATCTGGACGGCTTACAGCGCGGAATGGGCGCTGAAAATCTTAAACGTGCAGCAGGTGGATTTGATGCTTTGCGATATAGAAATGCCGGGAGCAAGCGGCCTTGAGCTCCTTCGTGCCATCCGGGAGATTGACAGGGAGCTTCCCTGTATTTTTCTGACCTGCCATGCAAGCTTTGAGTACGCCCAGGAGGCGATTTCCCTGCAATGCACCGATTATATTTTGAAACCCGCCCCTTATGAAGTGATTGCCGAAAAGGTAAAAAAAGCCTGCGAGGATATCCGGAAAAGGCGCAAAGAAAAGGTGCAGGAAAAATATTTTGCGGAGACCGGACAGGAGCCGCCTCAGCAGCAAAGGAACGCAAAGACGCCTGCAGAGCTGGTGGCTTTAATTGAGCAGTATATCGAAAAGCATCTTAAGGAGAGCAGCCTTCTGGTGACGGACATTGCGGAGGCTCTGTACTTAAATAAGGATTATTTGAACCGGGTATTTAAAAAGGAAAAAGGGGTTTCCATCAGCCAGTATCTGATTTCGGAGCGCATGAAGCTGGCGGCCGTTCTCCTGAGAGAAGAGGGCAGCAACGTCAATCTGGTGGCAGAGAAGGTGGGGTATAACAATTACCCTTACTTTGCCTCGTCCTTTAAGCGGTTTTACGGGTGTACGCCGTCCCAGTACCAGAGGGAGCAGGGATAACGGTCACATTGTCTGGTATTGTGGGAGGCTCTCCGCAATATTTCATCTGTCAGACCGATTGTAATAAATCGGTCTTCATTTATACCATGAGACTCATCATAGATTTCTATACGGTTTTCCGGCAAGAACCTTCTGCCGCCGTTTCAAATGGAATACCATGCTTTTTTTGTCCCTTTCGTAGTGAAAACAGTATAGCATGGTCGGATGGACAAATCAATTTGTATAGGAAAGTCGTAAATCTGAAACCCCAGGTCGTAAAACTGAAAAAATCAAAGTCGTAAAATTGAAACAGACAGTCGTTTTGGATAATTGTGCTAAAGGACTGCCTCTAATAAAATATGTTTATCATCAGATAACGGAAGACATGTGGTAAAGAAATGGAGGAAAAGAAATGAAAAAGAAGAAACTGAAATTTTTAGCGCTTGGTATGGCGGTAGTACTATCCATGTCGGCATTTTTGACAGGCTGCGGCGGAAAGGGAGATTCGGGCGATGGCGGAAACGGTACGTCAGAGGGCACGGCCGAAAACGACGGCAACGACGGAGGGGCTGGCGATGCGTCCGGCGAGATATATGAAGTGGTAATCCAGTTCCCTACCCTTGGCGACACGCCGAAGGATTTGCAGTTGGTGGAGGATGAACTGAACAAGATTACCGAGCCAGAAATCGGCGTACATGTGACCTTTTATCCAGCCAGCGCGTTTGAGTTAAACAATACCACCAACATGATGGTATCCTCCGGCGAGAAACTGGACCTTGCAATGTGTATGTTCGAGGGCGGCGCCCAGAGTTATGTAAACAAGGGAATGCTGATTGAGCTTGACGAACTGGTGAAAAAATACGGTCAGGATATCGTAGCGGCGGAAGGTGTTGCCATGTCGGGAGGATATTACGACGGAACACTTTATACAGTTCCCACGGAAGAAAAAATGGGCCGTGTAAAAATTTTCGAGGCCCGCAGGGACTTGCTTGAAAAATACAACATCGAATATGACGAGGAAAAAATTTATACCCTCGAAGAACTCACGGAGATTTTTAAAATTGTAAAAGAGGGAGAAGGCGACAAGTTTTACTGTGTAGCGACCTGTGCAAGCGAGGCCGCGCCTTACACCAACTTCTCCACGGCGGACCTTTTGGGCGCATCCTATGCAAGCGGCGTGCTGATGAATTACGGAAAAGGAACGGACGAGGTTGTCAACTATTTTGAAACGGAAGAATATGAGAAAGTTTGTAAGGTTATGAGGGAATGGATGCAGGCCGGGTACGTTTCTTCTGACTGTAATACGGTTACGGACGCTTCCCTGACACAGTTCCAGACAGGAAATTTCTTCGGACAGTTTTCAAACGGCGAGCCGGATATGCTGATTAACCATTCCGCGTCCCTTCAGGCTTATCTGGGAACGGACGTGGTGGGGCTTCGTACGTCAATGCCCGCGTCCCGTACACAGGATTATCAGGTGACTCAGTGGATGATTCCCATAACCTGCGACAATCCGGAAAAGACTATGCAGTTTTTAAATATGATGTACGCAAGAGAAGACGTTGTAAACCTTCTTTACTGGGGAATCGAAGGCGTGCACTACAACCGCAAAGAGGGAACGGAGCATATGGTGGAATATCCTGAGGGAGTTGACAGGACAAACGTTACCTATTCCGCAGTGCTGAATGTATGGGGCGATAAGTTAAAAGACCTTGTGATGGAGCCCAGCAACGACGGTTACTATGATTTGATGAGAGAATTTAACGACAGCATCGAGGAACAGTATACATCAGACGCTCTCGGCTACTGTTTTAACAGCGAGCCTGTAAAGACCGAGTATGCGGCGGTTACCGACGTAATCAAGCAGTATGACTCCATTCTCGGATACGGTGTGGTAGACCCCGACGAAGAGATTGAAACTTTCCGTTCCGCTTTGAAAGCCGCGGGAATTGACAAAGTAATTGAGGAAAACCAGAAGCAGTTTAACGAGTGGAAAGCTGCCAATGCAGGTTAGGATGGATATCAGGGGACTTGCGCCGGCACCCGGCGCAGCCCCTTGTAAAAGATGAGAGAGCATGGCGAAAGGCTGAGACTGTATACGGTCTGCGCGCATTGGCCTGACAGATTGGGCCGCGGAATGCAGCGCAGAAAGGGGGAAAATGATGAAGAAAAGAAAGAAAATCCGCTGGAAGGATATTCTGCCGTACTATCTTCTGGCACTGCCGGGAATCATTTACATGATTTGCAATAACTATCTGCCGATGTTTGGCATTGTAATCGCATTTAAGAACCTGAATTTCCGAAAAGGCATCTGGGGAAGCGACTGGTGCGGTTTTGATAACTTTAAATTCCTGTTTGCATCAAGCGATGCGTGGACGATTACCAGAAACACGATTTTATATAACGTGGCGTTTATCATACTGACAACGGCACTGGCCATTGCGGTGGCTATTCTGGTTGACGAGATAAGGAGCCGCACGGCAAGCAAGGTATACCAGAGCCTGATTCTGCTCCCCTACCTTATGAGCTGGGTTATCGTAAGTTATCTGGCCTATGCAATGCTTTCAGGCGAGACGGGAATGATAAACAACGCAATCTTAAAGCCTCTTGGAATTGAGCCCGTTTCATGGTACAACGCGCCGAAGTACTGGCCCTTTATCCTTGTTTTTGTACACCTGTGGAAAGCCATCGGATACGCTATGATTATCTACTACAGCAGCATTGTGGGCATCAGCCAGGATTACTATGAAGCCGCCACCTTAGACGGCGCCACAAAGTGGCAGCAGATTAAGCGGATTACACTGCCTCTTTTAAAACCCACGGTAATCACCATGCTGGTCTTACAGGTGGGTCGTATCTTCTATTCCGATTTCGGCCTGTTCTACCAGATTCCGATGAACAGCGGAACCCTTTACGGAGTGACCAGAACCATTGACGTTTATGTATATAACGCACTGATGAAGAGCAGCGATTACGGAATGTCCAGCGCGGCCAGCGTTTACCAGTCAATCGTAGGATTTGTGATGATTATTGCCGTAAATGCTCTGATTCGTAAAACCAGCAAGGAAAATGCACTGTTTTAAGTGGGAAAACGAGGTGGATGATGAAAGAAAAGAGAATGAAAGAAAGTACCGTGTGGCAGATAGCAGCGCACGCTGTAATGATAACAGGCTCTGTGCTGGCCGTATTCCCGTTTGTCCTTCTGGTGATTGCGTCTTTTACGGATAATCAGACGGCGCTTATGAACGGCTACTCCTTTTTCCCGGAAAAATGGAGTCTGGAGGCGTACTCCTACATTGCAAGAGAATGGATGACGGTGGGCCGGGCGTACCTTATGACCATTGCGGTGACGGTAATCGGAACGGTTTTAAGCCTTGTAATTACCAGCACATTTGCCTTTGCAGTGAGCAACGACAAGCTTCCGGGGCACAAGATTTTAATGTTTATGAGTATCTTTACCATGCTTTTTAACGGCGGTATTGTGGCAAGTTATTATATTTACTCCAATATTTTCCATATTAAAAATACAATTTGGGCGTTAATTGTACCCTCCCTTTTAATGAGCCCTTTCAATGTGGTTCTGGTAAAGAATTATTATCAGAACAGCATCAGCTCCAGTATTCTGGAAGCGGCCCAGATTGACGGGGCAAGCGTATTTCAGGTTTTCCGCAAAATCGTTCTGCCCCTGTCGGTTCCGATTCTGGCAACCATAGGACTTATGACGGCGATTGCCTACTGGAACGACTGGACCAACGGTCTGTACTTTCTGACAGAAAAAGATGGCGCAAACCTCTATACAATTCAGCTTGTTTTGAATAAAATTAATGAAAACGTAAACTTTCTGGCAAATAATTCTGAATTATCGGTGCGGGCAGCGTCCATGCCGTCCACCACGATTCGAATGGCCATTGCGGTGGTGGGCGTTCTGCCGATTATGATTGCCTATCCGTTTTTCCAGAAGTATTTTGTTAAGGGGATTACGCTTGGGGGTGTGAAAGAGTAGGAAGGGTTTTTATATGTAGGGAGTGGGGGATGGACGCCCGGAGGGTTTCAAATTTCTGCGTCGCCTCGCTCTCGCTCTACAAAAACGCAGCAGTCGCTAGATTCGCGAGTTGCTTTGCAACTCGAAACCTCATCAAGCGCTGGCGTTTTTGTAAGGGCTCCTTTAGAAATTTGAAACCCTCCGGGCTGTGCGCTGGCTGGCCTAATGTAAAAAGGTACGGAGGCAGCGAAAGTGAGACTTAAAAACAGCATCTGTTCGGAAATGCACGGAAGGATTTGCAGACGCGCAGCGGCTGAAAATAGTTCCAGACAAAAGGTGTACTGAAAGGCGGATGCGGAACTTTTAATAGGAGGGAACAAGGAATGTGGAATTTTGCGAGTAAGGATTTGACGGAGCGTGTTACGTGGATTACGGACCCTACAGGGGTTTCGGCTTTTCTGGTGAAAGGGGAGCAAAGAGCGGTACTTTTGGATACCTGTGTGGGATTCGTGGGACTTAAGGCGAAGGTGGATAGTCTTACATCTCTTCCCCTTTCGGTGATTCTGACCCATGGACACGGCGACCATGCGGGCGGCGCGGGAGAGTTTGAGAAGGTTTATATGCACTCCGCGGACAAAGAGCTGACCGGTATTCACGGTCTTTCCATGCGTATGGGGTACGCGGGAGGAATGTTGGGAGCGGGAACAACTTTATCGGAGGAAGATTTTGTACCGGTGAGGACGGCGGCCTTTGAGGAGCTTTCCGGCGGGCAGGTCTTTGATTTGGGAGGAATCAGCCTTGAAATTATCCATGTTCCGGGCCACACGAAAGGAAGCTGCTGTGTCCTCATTCGTGAGGAGAGAATGATTCTTTACGGGGACGCCTGCAATGCCAATACCCTTGTGATGGACGGGAACAGTACGGATATCAGTACCTATAAAAAGAGTCTGGAATATCTGAAAACCTTTGACGAACGCTATGACACGGTACTTTATTCCCACGGACCGGCCATCGGACCGAGGAACAGCCTTGAGGACAATATCGAGCTGTGCGGCAGGATTCTGGCAGGGACGGACGACGCAGTACCATGCGAATTTCTGGGACGGAAAGCGATTCGCGCGGCGGCCATCGAGGAGGGCGGTTATGCCCGGCTGGACGGAAAATACGGAAATATTGTGTACAGTGAGGTTACAAGAAAATAAAAAAAGAGTGAGCCGCAGGGCCGAAGCGGAACTGAAAAAACAGC
>CAJTMZ010000032.1:0-13662 GCA_910577445.1 uncultured Lachnospiraceae bacterium
ACCGAGGCCGCCGCCATGCCTGCAAGCCTTTCCGCCATGCCATGTTCCGGAAACAGCCAGAGGGAAACCGCCCCCAGCAGCGCAATTTCGGCTGGAAAACGGTTGCCGATAATTCCCGTATCCCGGTCCGCTGACGCCGCCATAATCAAAATTCCCAGGTATAGGAAGGCAAGCAGTCCTCTTAGAGATATCATTTCCCACGCGCCGTATCCGAAATATTCCCCGCAAAAAGGAAAATAAGATGCCACCCAAAATCCCCCTTCCCAATTTCCTGCAAACAGAGCAGAATCTGCTGTGGTTTACCGCATTTTCTCCCGTCAAAGCGCCTCCTGCCGTCAGGCTGAAAACGATGAAAATACAGC
Organism: uncultured Lachnospiraceae bacterium; assembly: GCA_910577445.1. Taxonomy (GTDB): domain Bacteria; phylum Bacillota; class Clostridia; order Lachnospirales; family Lachnospiraceae; genus Suilimivivens. Next base: position 363 of record CAJTMZ010000032.1, read on the forward strand.
CTCCCAAGGTAAACCGTATAATCCCTCTAAGTTCTGAAATCACTAAAACCATTTTCTCCTTTCTGTCAGACATCTGCCGTTTTCACAGACTGTCCCTCAAATTTATACAGGCCGCAATTATGTTCGGGAATTTTTCTCGAAAAAAGAATGATAATGACAGAAAGGAACGCCGAAGCAAACGAACGTCCGGCGTTCCTCTGATAATTATGGTGCGGGAAAGCGCACCGATAGTTCCTATCTGGCCCAGGCAAGCGCCTCCTCAATGCTCTCCGCCCCGAGAATATTTAACATAAACTCCGTATGTTTTTTCGCCTGGCTGGTATCGATGTATTTAAAGGTATCCAGAATATACTTGGGTGTCTGGTCCATATTGTAAATTCCGAAAGAAAGTCCCTGCTTGACCTCCTCCAGAGCGTCCGTCTGACGGTTCATAAAAAAGGCGTCCACATAGGGATTATCTTCAATTATGTAATAGCAGTAGGCAAATGCCGCCGCCTGCAGCTTTTCCCCGGAAGCGGAGGAAAAACCAAGTTCCGTTACCGTAATGCTTCGGACTTCTCCGTTCCTGTCAAGAAACTCTTCCTGGGTCAGCACATCCGTTACCGTGCTTAAATTCATCAGGGTAAGGAGCGGCGCGTCCACCGTCTTATCATAAGTTTCCGTCCAGTAATTTACCCTTGTCAGCGGGTCCGGGTAAGGATGAATGGCGAGCCCCCAGTCATAATTTCCCTTTTGTTTTGCAATATTATTAATGGTTTCAAGAACATCTTTCGCATTAAAATTTCTGTCGTTATTGTTGTTATTGCTGTTCCATTCATGGTCAATGCTGAAATACACAGTGGCATCGGCACAGCAGCTTTTTGCCGCGTTATAAAAAATCCGCATCGCCTTTTCAAACTCGGCGCAGTATAATCTGATGTCGTCCGTATCCATGTAATTCCATATCTTCTGCTGGTTGATTTCATTTGCAATCACCCAGTTTGACACAAGCCCATGCTCTTTGCCGGAATACCGTTCGGCCAGAAAGCATGCTATGGCTTCCAGATACCGGCACCCTTCCTCGTCCGCGGTATTGAATGCGTAATAATAAGCCTTCGCGTCTTTATTCTTTGAAAGAGGATGAATCATTTGGGGATATTCTTCGTTCCAGTCGTTTAAAATAATAGCCGTACAATTCATGCCGCTGTCTGTCAGGTACTTGAAAAGATAGTCATAACCGTTGATGCCGGCTCCGTTAAATTGATAGGTTTGTCCCTGATACTCATATGAAATAGTGGGAAACGCCTCATTGTCCGTTTCTCCCATGATATGGGAAAGGGGAATGTTATAAATGGCGTACTTCACGCCCAAATCCGTAAGAAGCGGGGTTTCCAGCATCTGAGGGTCCAACAGGAGCCCTTTTTTGGATTTCGGCTCCGAAACCGTTTCGGTATTGTCCGCCAGCATTTCCGGATTGCCGATACACACGCCCGACGAGAGGGGGACATATTTTCCGTTAAGGAGCAGCGCGGGAACAAACTGCTGGAAAAGCTGGCGTCCCTCATAGTTCCACCTCATTCTGCTGTAGGTGGACTTTTTGACATTGGCAATCGGCTCTCTCTGAAAATCGCCCGAAAAACTGCACTCTTCAAAGAGGTCAAAGGCAAATAAATAAATCATGGCGTCGTCGCTCTTTGGAATCTCCGGCATTTTTAGCGTAAGGCTCAGCGTTGTCTTATCCTCCAAAAAAAGGCAGTCCACAATTTCCCCATAAGAAGCAAGCTGGGCGGCGGAAAGCGTCACCGTTCCCTGCGTCAGTCTTTCGTCAGAGTTGATTTTCTTGTGGGCAGCCGGCCGTGAAACCGTCTGTTCCGCCTTTCCGCACCCGGAAAGAAAAATCCCAAGAAGCAGCGTCAAAAAGATAACGGCCGCCAAAGTTCGATAATTTATTGTTTCATTTCCGGTATTCAAGAGTCACTTTCCTCCTCCGCGTTATGGTTGACAATCGCAATGTTTGTCTTTAGTGGAAGCTTCGTGTCAATTGAAATTCCGCCGGATTTTAAACGGGCAAGAAGCCGCAGGTATTCGTTTTGAGTGGCTCTCTGGAACCGCCACGCGTCGTCTAAAATTGGAAGGCTGATGCAGTTTTCTTTTGCGCCATACGCAACGGTACTTCCGGCAAGCCTCTTAGGCCATTTCCTGCCGTTCGCAAAAAATTCGTCCAGAGCAATTATTATGGAAGAATCAATCCCTTTCATGGCGGATGTCAGAAACAGCCCGGAAATCTCGCTCTGGTCCATATCCGCTCCAATCAGCATACCTCCGCCGGCTTCCGCGGCTGTAAGCACGGACTGGTATATCGGCCCGCCGCAGGCAAAGATAATTTCCGTACCGTTCCGGTACCATGCAAGCGCCATGTCTTCAATCTCCCCGCCGGGATAAAAAGTGTCCGCGTACCAGTATTCCACCTGGATATTATCTCTGACTCCCAGGACATCGGCCGCCGCGTCAATTCCCTGAAGATATCCGAACCCGTATCTTTCCACCGCCGGGAGCTGTTCCCCGCCGATAAATCCGAATTTTCTAAAGCCCTCAAGAACTGCCATATAGCCGGCCAGATAACCGGCCTCCTCTTCCCTGTAGGTCACGCAGTGGACATTGGAAGACGCCGGAATTTCCCTTCCGGCTGAATCCTTCGGAACACCGTCCAGTAAAAGGAAAGAAATATTGCCGTATTCTTCCTGCAGGCTTCCAACCGCCTGTTCAAAATGGGCGCCGACGCAGATAACAATCTCCGCGCGGTTCTCGATTGCCGTCAAAATAGTATTTTTACAGGAATCCGGCGTATCGGTATATACGTTATAACAGGAATAGGATACCCCCGCCCCCACCGCATAGGTCTGCATACCCTTAAGCGCCGCCTGATTAAAACCGTTACTGATACCGGAACTGACGTCTGTCACAAGCGCCACCGGAACCCCGGGGCCATAATAATCCTGATGGTTCTTCGACGCTTCCTGCTCCAAAGACAATCCCGGTGAATCCCCTCTGTCCGTTTTCCGGCCAGACGGACGCCCGTCGTCCTCCCTTACGGAAGTAAAGACGCCGCACCCGGAAGACAGCAGTAAAAGCAAGGCGATTAAAACTATATTTTTGATTCGAAATCTCATCCCGGCTTCCGCCTTTCTGTTCTATCATAATATTATCTTTCTTTTTCATAAAAGACACCAAATTATATATTATATTAAAACCACACAAAACGCAATAACATCACGTAGACAAAAGCATGGAAAATAGATGAAATCGGCCAAAAATCAGCTAAAATAACCGGAAACCAGCCGGATTGCGATTTCTTTCGCGGCGGCGCTGGACACATTTCCGCCATCCGTTCTCCCCAGATACACACAAAAGTAAATATTTTCCTCCTCCTTCTTGGCAAATCCGGTAAACCATGCGTCCACGACAATTCCCTCCGTCTTTCCCATTCCTGTCTTTCCGTATATGGGAACCTCTGTCTCCTCCTCCACCAGCATAACCTTCTTTAATTCCTCCCGGGAAGCTTCCGAATAAGCGGAACCCTCCCCAAAGATGCGCGCCATCACCTCCGTCTGTTCTTTGGGAGAAATTGTCAGCGACGATTCAATCCAGAACCCTGTCAAGGCCCTGTTATTGTTGTTGGTATTCAGCCTGCCCTCCCAGTCGGAAATGTCACAGTTCCCATACCCAAGCCTATCCAGTTCCTTCTGTATCAGTTCCGGCCCTGTTTCGTTTATGATTTCCCTGAAATACCAGACGCAGGACGCGCGGAACGCTTCCCTGAAATCAATGTCCCTGTTCCAGCTTTCATTCCAGAATACCTCGCCGCTCCAGGCGCGCGTGGCGTTCTCCGGCTCGATAACCCCGTTTTCCAGCGCAATCAGGGAAGAAATGATTTTGAACGTGGAACAGGGCGAGCGCCGGGCCGCGGCAAGCTCCTCGTTATAAATCAGGAAGCGGCGCAAAGAGGGGTCATACAAAACGGCCGCCCCGTTTAAACCGCCAAAGTATTCCGACCAGTCCTTCTTGATAATTTCCGGCTCATCAACGGTTTTTTCCGGCGCGGCTTTCTCTTTGGCCTTTTCCGCCATTACCCTTTCCTTTGTATCTTCGACCGCGTCCTTATCCTGCTGCCCGTGCGCGTCTTCCGTCAGGACTTCCTGTCCCTTTTCTTTGCCGTATTTCCCGGAGCAGCCGCAAAAAACAAGCGTGCAGGCGATTCCCAGGCTCATTGCTCTCGCAAAACATGCTTTTTTCCACATAGCCGCCTCCTGTCATAAAGCGCCGTCATAATTTCGATTTACGGCTCCAGACGCAAAATCACCCGTGAAGCATATTTGCCGCCGTGATAAACCTTATTACGCGCCGTCACATACGACGTGCTGTTGTATCCGTCCACCGTATTGCTGTTGGGGAACACCAGATTTTTAGCGCCGGAGGTAACGGTTAACCGAATGCGGTGGCCTTTTTTAAAGCAGTTTGAAATCTTGGTTGTCCGTATGCGAAGACACACTATCTCATCTTTTTTGAGAAATTCCGATTTTTCAAATCCGTTTCTGTAGCGCGCGCTTAAAATGCCGTCGGCCAGCTTTATGGAGCGTCCGTTCTCATCAACATCCGTTACTCTCACCACAAAATCCGTATCCGGCGCATCGGAAGAGACATACAGCTCCGCCGTCATATCTCCCGTAACCGTTATATTTTGCTCTAATACCTCTGAGGTATAGCAGAGTATATCCTGCCTTTTTTCCTCCTCCGTGTAATCTTCCGGCACTTCGATTTCGTTTTCCGACATGTCAATAATGTGGACGGCCGGGTTTGCCGGGTCGTAATCATAGGCGTCAGCACATTCTTCCTCCGGTTTTTCAAAGACAAGCCGCCCGTCTCCTGCGGATGTGTTGGCCCCGCCTTCGCCTGTCAGATAAATGTCCGTAACTTTTGTCTGCGGAACCGGCCAGTTTTCCGCCGTTTTCCACTTTTCCTCCCCCACCGTGTAATACTCCACAGGCGCGGTTTTATCGATTCCGTTTTCAATCCCTTTCAGGAAATGTTCAAACCATTTAAAATAAATATAATCCAAATCAAACCGAAGGGCCTTGCTGCCAAAGGATACCCCGTGCATATCGTACCTGCTGTTTCCGCTGTGCTGCCAGGGACCTAATATCACTTTCCGCAGCCCCGCCGGAAAGTCGTGGACGATTTCCATCGCCTCAGTGGTTCCCATTCCGTTGTCGTCAAACCATCCCGACTGAATCAGCGCCGGAATCCTGGCTCCTTTGGAACGCTCCTTCCAGTTTGTCCGCCTCCAGAAGTCATTGTAATCGCTTTTTTCAAACCATTTTGTGAGGAACGGCACTTCGCGTCCAAGGGCCTTAAGGGGAAGCTCGCTTAAAGGCCGAATCCCCAGCACTTCCTCCCAGTCGTCCCTCTCCATCATTTCCTGACGAAATTCTTTCCGGGAAACGGAAAAAGCCCATGCAAGCATCCCGGATGTAAGGGAACCGCCCCGGCGGGGCATATCCACAAAAGCGCTGCCCGCGCACACCACGCTGATGAGGGCTTTCAGATAAGGATTGCCGCTGGCAGCGGCAGCCCACTGCACATATCCCAGATAGGAACCGCCAACCATGCCGACTTTCCCGGAAGACCAGTTCTGGGAAGCAATCCAGTTTAAGGTGTCGTCTCCGTCCTCCACTTCATGGAAGTTGGGCATCCATTCCCCTTCGCTTAAGTTGCGCCCTCTCACATCCTGTATAACCACCGCATACCCTCTCTGGACATAACGGTAATAGCTTTCGCATCCCTCTTCTTTTCCGTAAGGCGTCCTCACCAAAACGGCCGGTACCGCCTCCTCCGCCCCCTTAGGCAGATAGACGTCCGTCGAAAGCCTGACGCCGTCCCGCATGGGAACGTCAAATTTTCCCGCGCATGTAACCCCGTAAATCCTCTCGTCCGGCCAGGTCTGCCGCCACATTTTTAGGACCGTTCTCTCCTCACAGCCCTCCTCCACCAGCACGGAAACCATCTCCCTTGCCGGACAGACAACGGCAAGCAGGCGTCCTTTTTCCATCAGCTTGTTATTGGGAAACTTGACGTCTCTTTGCAGATAATTCAATCCGTCCTCGCTGGTATAGCGTTCGCCGTCAAAAACAATTTCGCCGGTTCCTTTTAAATGCTTTTCATACAAATCCGCTTTTTCCGCAATTGCCAGAAAATCCATTTTCATAAAGGATTTGTAAAACCCGTTCTCCTTTTCGGTAAGGGATTTCCATTCCTCACTATTTCCGGAAAAAACATCCCTCCTGCTTAAAAGCGTCTGTCCTTCTCCCATCCGCAGTCTGCCGTAAAAGATTCCCGATACATAAAAATTATAAGTCCGCATTTTTTCCTCCTGAAATGTAAAACTTCTTATATTGATAAAAGGCTCTCTTTTACATGGGCAAGAAAGCGGCTCATTACCGCCGAAAGCGTCAGGTTCTTTTTCCAGACAAGAACGCAGCCGCTTTCCAGCTCCGGCTCTAAAGGCCGCTGGCACAATTTGTCATTGCAGTTAGAAAAGCCCATTAAAGCAGCCATCCCGATGCCGCTTTCCACCATGATTGACTGGTTGTTGTTGGAAAGATTGCATGTGGCGGCAATCCGAAGCCTCTCCCTCTCCTGCCCGTACCAGTTTTCCAGCACGTTCCGCACCGACTCCCGCTTTGACACAATCAAAGGCACGTTCACCAAATCGTCCGGCGTGATACTTTGTTTTTGGGCCAGCGGCTCGTCCCTGCGCATCAGTATGTTCCACTTTTCCTTTAACGGCATTCTCACAAAATTGTACCTGCTGATTTCCACCGGTTCCAGTAAAAGTCCCATGTCCAGAACGCCGCTTTCCAACCGTTCCGTCACCTCGTCCGCAATGGCGGTATAAAAATGAAATCTTACATCCGGGTATTTTTGCCGGAAAGAGGCTGCCATATCGGACAACGGCTTCATGTTCCGGGTTTCCCCGCAGCCAATGGAAATTTCCCCCGAAACCGCTTCCTCTCCGTGCGCCAGCTCTTTTTCCGTCTTTTCCGCCAAATCCACAATTTCCTGGGCCCGTCTGCGGAGCAGCATCCCCTCCTCGGTCAAAAGGATTTTATGCCTGCCTCTGCAAAACAGCCTGACGCCGAGCTCTTCCTCCATCTGCATCAACTGGCGGGACAGCGTGGGCTGTGTGATATGTAAAAGCGCCGCTGCCCGTGTGATATTTTCTTCCCTTGCAACGGCAAGGAAGTACTGCAAAACCCGAATCTCCATGTGGGGTATTCCTCCATTGGCTGAGGTTTAAAACCTGAACATAGCTTATTTTATCCTGACAGAAAAATCACAAATTACTTTTGAAGCAAAAACTTAAATTTATTATTACTCCAAACATTATCCGTAAAATGAATCTCCAACTCTCTCCATCCGGCAGAAACTTCATACCCTATCCATCCCCGCATTTTCATTCCGGGCGCTATCGTTCCGTCAAGCTGACTTTGCTCATTCTCCATCAGCGCGCCAAAAGATGTGCTTGCAGAATATCCATCAACATATCCGTCAAAACTGATTAAACTGCTTACAGCCAATTCGGAATTTGAATTGTTTGCAATCTCAAATTCCACAAGAACAAAAACATTCCCGTCAGTTGGTTGATTCCATTCCGAACCATAATTTTCATTATAATTCGTCATGGTAACCTGCACATTATTCATTTCCGCCGTTTCCATTAACCCGAAAGTGTCCTTTACCGGTGCTTCGGCCTGTATATCCGGCTCTTGATTTTGCTGTTTGCTTACTTGGTTTTCTACTCTGTTAGTAACTGCTTTCGGCTTATTACTGTCAGAACCAATCAAAATTATCAGTACTGTAAACAAACACCATAGACATGTAATTATCAACGCTATTATGGAGCATACTTTTTTCTTTCCATCCTTTATACATAAATCCACTATCGCCAATATCGTTCCGACAAAGGTCAGGCAGCCAAACAGAGACAGAATTAAAGCTGCTATTCCTAACCCCGACACACCGTTTTGTGTCGTCCGACTTGGTTGAACCGGTTCTGTTCGCAATTGCTCTTCCCGTACTTGCGGCTGTCTGGCTTGTTCCATTGCCCTTGCCAGCTTCTGCTCCTGCAGTTTTTGTAACCGTTGCTTCCTCGCTGCCTCTGAATTATCAATGCCGCTATCGTCTACTGTGGCACATCCGCACACCGGGCATGTGTCACGCTGACCTAAAAACTCTCTTCCACATTTTGGACATATAATTGCCATTTTATAATCCCCCTACTTTTGTATTATTTTTCTTTTGCATATATCAAAATTATATTTCCCCTAACTGTCTCTTGAAAAACCTTTTCATAACCAAACTTTGTGTATTCATTTATAACACATTTCATATCATCAGTTTTTTGATTATCAATCATTCCTCTCAATACGGCTATAGTTATTCCCCTGAACCATTGTTTTGGATTATGTGCGGGACAACCTCCGATATTGTGCTACTACACCAATTAAGCCATTTTGCGCCTTATATCCACAACCTTGTTTTTCTTTTCCGGCACAATCTTTTCAATATCTATCATGGACTCTTTATCTGTCACGTGCGTATACAAATCCATTGTCATCTTCAGACTTGCGTGTCCGAAATAACTTTGCACCACTTTTGCGGCCACCCCGTTTTCAAAGCATCTTGTCACAAATGTATGCCGGAAAGTATGGCCACTAAATACCTCAAACTGTTGATTAAATGGCCTTGTAAGGTTTATTTGACGAATTACTGCCTTTATCGCATCTGAATATATTTGCGGCAAATACTGTTAATCGGTACTTTCCTGTAGCTTTGTTTGGTCTTTGGTGGCTCAATATGAAATTCTTTTCGCTCGTCCGTCAGATATCTTTGATATACAAGTGTCTTATTCACATCAATGGAACCTTTTTCAAGGTCTATGTCGGAAATCTGTACGGCAAGCAAGTTCTTTCCGCTATTCTCTTAAATTCTTCCCATAGATAGTTTTCCTCTTTCCCCATCTGTCGGAATATCTCGACTGATACAGGCCATCTTTCTGTTGGCTTATGCCAATGCCCAACTCCTTTCCTCTTAAATTTTTTCCCACCGATGAATCTCCTTTCTTTTGTTTAAGAAAAGAGCCTTGTTATAGTTAGTATTTTACTACAAAAAGACTCAATACTCAAACAAAACCCGTTACATATCACACCTCGCTTGCTTTCTCTAAATATTTTTCAAATTCTCTGCGCTTGATTACTTTTCTCTTTCCTATGTACAACACAAACGGGCAACTTGGCTCATCTGCCATAGTCCGGAGTTTATTTACTCCAATATTGCTATATGCTGCCGCTTCCTCAATCGTCAGATTCAGCTTGTCCTTAATCGGCACTTCTTCATTCTGTCTCGTCTCCTTTCAGAATTTCGTCAATGCAAGTATTAAAGCCTCTTGCGTATTCTTCACTAAACCATCTGTTTTCTTCTACCATTTTCTCCGGAAAATCCAAAAGTGGACACCAATCAGGCCTATACTCTTTTATGGTCTCTCTCATAACCGTATTTCCTCTTCCTATACAATGCACTTCATATGTATCTGGATTTCCCCAAGCGTGCTGTACTCTTTTGTAATTTTTGCAGAGTTTACATTCCTCGCATTTCTCTGGCGTATCTACCACTAAAATAGATTTGTTCATTTGGGGCTTTATCCTTTCTTCCATTACTTTTTCAACCGCTTTCCTGACTATTTCAAGCGCAGCGCAGTTCAATTTTCTGCTTTCTTGTCCATTTACATTTACAAACGATGTGAGCATTGAACTGCCTCCTTATTTTTTATATAATAGGACGGTTTTCCCCGCCCTATGCCATCGCCATATTATACAATTCCATAAAAGTATCAGCCTTATAATATGGCTGACACTCTTTCTAATTTTTATTACTCATAAGATTTACACCATATTTCAGCCCCCTATCGGTTAGGGCTTTGTACTCTTTGATACTTCCTTTGCTTGATTTTCTTTCCCGAAGTTCCATATATCCAGCGGCAATAAGAAACTGATTGAATTCCGCGGTCTTAATCTTACTACCATTTCGATTGAGTAATTCTGTTGCGGAGCATTGTTCTCGGTTGCCGTTATCTGTATATTTGGGCAAGAATCCGGTAGGAATATCAACATCTTTACAGTAGTTCTCATACATGAATAGGCGGCTTGAATCGCTAACCCTCAAATCATCTGCTATGAATTTTACCGCAAATAATCCTTGTGTGATTTCTCCGTTGTTATCCTGTTTAATATAGTCCTCCATATCGTGAAAACGATTGATAAACTTCTCTGTGAATACCGCACCTTTTACGCCTGGTCAGCTTGTTTGCAATAAATTCACAGCCCTTTTTCGTCACATCAAAGCATGGCATAGTCTTGTTTTGCTCTGTAACATAAGTAGATTCAATAAAGAAATCGGAGTGGGGGATTTTCCCCTCACTTAATTGCTCTACATATCTCCGTATGTCCTTTAGCAATTCATTATGTTGTTTCTCCACCATATCCGCCACTTCCAAAGATTTAATCGTCTGTACCTTATCCGTTTTCTCTTTTGTAAAAATGTTCATAATACCGTGCATATCACGCACTCCTTTCATTTTTACTAGGCGGAATCGCATTTCGCTATCCGCCTCATTACTCGAAGTGCGGCAGGAGCATACCCCGCCATGCGTCACACCTCTTTGGTTATTCCGTTCTGTCTAGTAGCCAGCCTCATTACTGGCAGCAATCCATATACATACTTTGTACTGGATTGTATCCTAATTATAAACTGTCTAGTTTTAATCAAAGTACGTCTGCAATACTGTATTTTTCACAATAAAAAAGTCACTAACTCAACCTTCGTTAAATTAATGACTTTCACCTCGTTTCTATCTCTTTCTTGTGATTCTCAATTTAATAATTTCTCTTTCTGACGCTCAAATTCCTGCTTTGTAATGACCCCACTATCATATAGATTTTTAAACTTCATAATTTCATCAGCATTGCTAATACCAGAAACAGGAATATATTCATTTTTCTTTTTCAATTCTATAGCCTTGTGTACCGCATCAACAAATGGCTTTGTAGAAGTCTTGCTCACGCTTGTAATTATTCTGGTCGAAGCTCCATCTTCTATATGAATTTCACCTAACACCAAACCATTTTTGAACGATACAGCATTTATTCTATCAAGCATTACCTCTGAATGTTTTACTCCATATAGCATTCCGCAATCTACAAATATAACTCGCTTACTTGTGCATGCCACAAGCCATGTGTTCCCATTTATGATGCCAGATGCGATTGCAAATACCTGTTCTCCCTCATACAGCATATTCTTTAAGTATCTTATCTCTTTTTTAGTGCCCCAAGAATCAAATCCCGGCAATCGTTTTAAATCATTGTAAAAATCAATACTTGTTTTATCAACACTCCTATTTTCTGCGTTTATTTCTTTGGTTGATTCTCTATTGATGCAAAAGAAGATTTTAAAAATCCCTTTTCTTCATAGTGACCTATTCGCATTATTAATTCACAAAATACTTTTGCCTGATTTATATCTTTATGTGTTCCGTTTTTAGTTATATTTAAAGGTTGTGAAAATTTTTCATGTTTTATAGTGGCGTTCAACTGTCACCACCCCAACCAGCAAGTTTGGATTCCTCATAAGAATAATGGAACAAATACAAATCTTTTATATTGCCACTTAACACAACTTTGTTTTGGGACATTATTTTAAACGTAGTACCATCGTACACAAATTCCATGTTTCCACATTTGAATTTTATTTCATTCATCCGCTTTATCCCCTTGCTTTTGTATTATTTTTCTTTTGAATATATTAAAATTGTATTTCCCTCATACTCCCCTTGAAAAGCCTTTTCATAGCCCCAATTTGTGTATTCATTCATAACTTTTTTCATATCATTAATCTCTTGATTGTCAATTGCTATTTCAAATATATGTGTAGATGTTTCTAATTGTGTTTTTGTTTTTATCTCTTTTGTCATTTTGCATCCTCTCCACTTTTGTAATAGATTATTTTATCTTCTATAAATACTGCCATTGCCAGAAATTGCATCAACTTTTGATAGGTATATTTTCCCCAAAGCTCTGTACCCAACATCAAACCTATCTCCAGGATATGCAATAACTTCCGGTTTTCCAAAAAAACCATTGGCAACAACATAAATAAGTGTTGGTTTCTTGCAGATAAAAGATAATGTTTCTCCCTGTTTTCCGCTTGCGAGTATCTTCTTTGCTTTCTTATCATACACATAGCATCTGTTATTAAGCAGTTGTCCTTCGCATACAGGAAATCTAATTAGAACATCGTCCTTCTTTGAAGCAATAGGTATACCACAATTAGGACATGCTATAGCCTTATCTGAAATCTCTTTTCCACATTCCGGGCAGTTTATAATTGCCATTTTGTAAGCCCCCTCTTTTTTGTAATAAATAATTTCTATTTCTTCTTTGATATTTTATTCAAAACCAATCCTGAAATTACACCGCCCAATGCCGCTATGCTTATTCCTTTAAACCATTCATTTTGGATTATGACTGGAAATAACTCTGCTATAATAACTATACAATCATCTATAAATTGTATTTCAGCAATGTTGTTGAGACTTAAAATAAGATATATGATAAATAAATAGAGTACAGTTATTATACCGCCCCACAATACTGTGCCAAAGCTAAAGTCTTCACTCGAAAAAAGCCAAATCCAAATATAAATAACAGCAATAATAATCACAATTATATTGACGAGCCAATTATTCACCCCGATAATCCCTCTGATAATCAACACGCACTCTGATGCAATGAACAGTACCAATGTGATATAATATACTACTTTTGTAACTACTGTTTCTTTTCCCTTAAATTTTACAAATACATATATATTGCAAATAAGCATAAAAACTGATACGAAAGCCCAAATATCAAACGTTTTACCCATTCGCATTATCACCTCTTTAGTATATCTGCATTTTACCATAAAAAGGAAACAATTTCGACTAAATGATTCAAATCATTTAACTTTTTTATTCTTTATCATATCCTTTTAATTGTTTTATTACCTATATATATCTATACTGATTAATAGGTATGTTTATTATTTGTACCCTTTCATATATAATTTAGTTATTACTTCAATTTCTGCTCTCCTAATTTTATATCCCCACTCCACACAGGAAAGGCAAACACAGGATGAAAATTTCCAACAAATACGAATTTCTATA
>CAJTMZ010000032.1:13695-13938 GCA_910577445.1 uncultured Lachnospiraceae bacterium
CGATTTTGAAAAAGCCGTTGAAAAATCCGGCATTAAAGCCTGTGATTGTTTTAACTACTTTAGTAACCTTAATTTTGACTGCTTTATAATACATATTAAAGATGGAACTTTTCAGATTATTCCACCACATCTAATTGCGAAGAGGTATATTTCTCTCAATCCAGAAATCTTTCACGGACAACTTGCCTCATTGCTTCGTTTGTGATATATTATAAACATAAAGGAGCAACCGCCCACAAAGTG
>CAJTMZ010000032.1:13995-20783 GCA_910577445.1 uncultured Lachnospiraceae bacterium
TTTCGCTTGTTATTCCTATCTATATAGGCAAGCAATGCAACGAGGAACGTTCCGAAAAGAATTAACAACGTTAAAACTTCGTATGTACTCATATGCATCACCTCCCCTCTTTTGCAAGTTTAGGGAGGCTACCACCCTGTAACACGGTTATTCCATATCGATAATATACCACATTTTTCTTTTGCTTACAATTACTGGCAAACATTTTAAATCATTATAAGAACTAATGTTCCTGTTTTCTCTGTTTGCTTCTTTAATTGGTTATCTGTTTTGGCAAAAGAACGTTTTAGTTTTCTTTTATCTTTCTAAATAAAAAGGCATAGCCATAAGCCATGCCCTGTAGCAGTCAACCGGAATTGAACCGATGTCTCGTTTATCAACGCGTTCTGCTCGCCTAAACTATTTTCTGCCAACAGCAAGCGTCCGGATTTGAACCGGAGTCGATACGCCGATAACGCTGCTTCTCCCTCGTGAGCTACTGCTTGCTGTTTCTTCTATTATGCCATGTTTTAAAAATACGGTCAATCATTTTTCTTTCTTTTTCAGATGGTCCGTCCAAACAAGCGCAAATACTAGATTTTCAGCGGTTTTCTCACAATTCATACGCCGTCGCCTGATAAACATAATAATTCAGCCAGTTGGAATACAGATTGTTGCTGTGGGAACGCCACTGTAAATCCGGCTTTTGGGTATCGTCGTCGTCCGGATAATAATTTTCCGGGAGCTGAATGGGAAGCCCCTTATTTTTGTCCCGCATATACTCGTTGTGAAGGGTGTACCTGTCGTATTCCGGGTGGCCTGTGACGAAAATCTGTTCTCCGTTTTTCGTCATGCACAAAAGCACCCCTGCCTTCTCCGACTCCGCAAGAACGGTAAGGGCTTTGTTGTTATGTATGTCCTGACTGTTTACCGCCGTATGCCTGCTGTGGGGTATCATAAAGTAATCGTCAAATCCCCTCACAAGCGGAATTTTACGGTTCATCACCCGATGTTTGAAAACGCCGAACAGTTTTTGGGCCAGAAGCATCTTTTTAATCCCGAAATGGTAATAAAGCCCCGCCTGAGCCCCCCAGCAGATATGCAGCGTTGAGGTGACATGGCTTTTTGTCCACTCCATAATCTCGCAGAGTTCCTCCCAGTAGTCCACCTCCTCGAAGGGAATCTGCTCTACCGGCGCGCCGGTAATGATGAGCCCGTCAAATTTCCTGTGTTTTAACTCATCGAAGGTATTGTAAAATCTGTTTAAATGCTGGATAGGCGTATTTAAGGAAACATGGCTGTTCATTTTCATAAACGTCACGTCAATCTGAAGGGGCGTGTTGGAAAGCACGCGGGCAAGCTGCAGCTCCGTATCCTCCTTTATAGGCATCAGGTTCAAAATGCAGATTTCCAGGGAACGGATATCCTGATGCAGAGCCCGGTATTCGTCCATCACGAATATATTCTCGTTTTCAAGAATTTCCTTTGCCGGCAAATCGCTTTGTACTTTTATTGGCATGTCTCAGTCCTCGTTTCTGTTGGTTTCTGTTCCTTTTTATTCGCTGCAGGGAAATCCCGCCATCAGCCGAAACGGCTTAAAAATTCCTCCTCGGTAATTATGGGAATCCCAAGCTCCTTTGCTTTCCGGTTCTTGGAAGAAGCGGAAGCGGCGTCGTTGTTTACCAGATAATTTGTCTTTGAGGTAACGCTTCCCGTAACCTTTCCCCCTGACGCTTCCACATAGGCTTTAAATTCGTCTCTGTTTTTATAGTGGCTGACCTCCCCTGTTATGACAAAGGTCAGCCCCGCGCATTTGCCCTGGGCGTCTGGCTTTCTGTCCGTCTTTTCTATCGTAACTTCCTGTAAAAGCGCCTGCAAAGACAATCTGTTTTTGTCGTTTTCATACCACAAAAGCGCCGAACCGGATTTTTCCGGGCCGATGCCGTCAATGTCCTCAAAGCCTTTTTTCTGTTCAAGCCGCTCCAAAAAGCCTTCAAAACCGCCGTCCGCAATGATTTTTTTTCCGGCGTCGATTCCCATCATGGGAATGCACAGGGCATAAATGAAATTCACGGGATTTGCCTGGCGGCTTTTCTCTATGGCTTTCATCATGTTTTCGCAGGACTTTTCCCCGAATCCCTCCATCTGTCTGATTTCCTCTGCGTGTTCGGAAAGGTGGTAAATGTCCTGAAATTCCTTTAAAAATCCCTCGTTCATAAATTTCAGCATGGTCTGAATGGACAGGCCGTCGATATCCATCCCCGATTTGCTCACAAAACGGGTAAATTTCTTCACGTGCTTGGCGCTGCAGTCGGGATTGGTGCAATGCAGGGTTTTGGTCTTGCTCTTTTGGCTTGTCCGGATTTCCGTCTGCGCGCCGCAGACAGGACACGTTAAAGGCACCGTGAACGCACCTGCCGCCTCTTTTACCGCAATACACTTGGGAATAATCTTATTTGCCTTAATCACCTCAAGAGTGCACTTTTCTCCGATTCCCAGCCTTTCCATCTCGCTGATGTTGCATAAGGAAGCCCGGGAAACGGTGGTGCCCTCCAACTGAACGGGTTCAAACACGGCCACCGGAGAAATGGTGGACGCCGCGCATGACCACTCCACATATAAAAGTTCCGAAAGGGCGGACACGTCCTGCCATTTAAAAGCATAGCCGGCTTTTGCGGCATGATGGCCCGTGACGCTTCCGGAAGCGGCATACTCCGTATCGTCGTAGCAGATAACCAGACCGTCCACAGGTAAATCCATCTCGCCGCTTTCCACTTTTTTCGTCCAGCGCTCAACCGCGTCGGAAATGCCCTCCGCGTCCGTTTTCTCCCGGTCAATCACTGTAAATCCTTCTTTTGCAAGGAAATCCATCCGCTCCCCCCAGGATACCACATCATCGTCCAAATAAACCAGGGTAAAGGCATGGAAGCATACCCGCCGCTCTTTCACTTTCTCCGCGTCGTCAAGGCTCAGGGTACCTGATGCCAGGTTCCGTGGATTGGCGTATTTTTCGTCGTCATCTTCAATGGTGTCGTTAATCAATGCAAAATCCGTATAGGAAATCGTGGCCTCTCCCCGGACCACCATATGTCCCTGGTATTTTATTTTCAGGGGAAAGCCTTTGATGGCGTTTTTCAGATAGGTGATGTTGGTTCCCGTAACGCCGTTTCCTCTGGTGAGGATTCTGGTGAGCTTTCCCCCGTCATAGGTAAGCACCAGCGTAAGGCCGTCCAGCTTCCAGGAAAGCCACACCTCTTTGTCCTCCGCCCACTTTATCAGCTCGGAAACCAGCTTTGTCTTTGCAAGGGAAAGGGCCGGAAACTCATGGGCTTCCCTTTCTCCGTTATTCTCCTCATAACCGGTATTCCGGGTCGGACTGTCCGGAAGGATATATCCGCTCTTCGCTTCCAGGGCGAGCAGTTCGTCAAACAGGGCGTCCCACTCATAGTTGGACATGATTTCCTCCCTGCCGTTATAATACGCCTCCGAAGCCTCGTTCAGCCGTCTTACCAGTTCTTCGCATCTTATTTTATCGTCTTCCATCCTGTCCTCTTCTCCTTTTAACATCCCATGCGGCGATTTTACCGTCCGGAAATTTTCACAGTAAATTTACCGACCGGTACAGCTCCTGCCGCTCCCATTCCGTAAGGGGGCGGAACTGACCCGGCCGCAGACTGCCAAGCTGGATATTCACTACCCGGACTCTTTTAATAAATAACGTGCGATATCCTAATTCTTTCACCATTCTTTTTATCTGCCGGTTGACGCCCTGTGTCAGAATTATCTGAAAGGTCGTCTTTCCCGTTTTCCTTATCTTACAGGGTCTTGTGGTAACGGCAAGCTCCCGGAGATATACTCCGGCCTGCATTTTTTCCACAAATTCATCCGTCACTTCCCCGTTTACCCGCACCGTATATTCCTTTTCATGGCCCGCGCTGCCCTGCATCATGGCATGAATCAAATCCCCGTCGTTGGTCAGCAGCATAAGGCCCTCGGAATCCTTGTCAAGTCTGCCGGCATAGGTAACGCGCACCGGATATTTCACCTGGTTTGCAATGGTCTTTTCCGCAAATCTGTCCTTTTCCGTGCAGGTCACACCCGCCGGCTTATAGTAGGCTAAAACCACCTTATCGTTTTTTCCGCTGACGGTCCTGCCGTTTACGGTAATCTCGTCGCTGTCGTCAACCAACATTCCGTTCTCGGCTTTCTTTCCGTTTACCAGAACCCTGCCTTTTTCCGTCAGGCGGTCCGCTTCCCGGCGGGAACAGATACCGCAGGCGGCTAAATATTTATTTAAACGTTCTTTTTCCATTCTTTTTTCCTTTATTTTATCCGGTTGTTCCTTAAGTGTTCCGCAGATATCCGGCATATTTGTCCTTATCCGCCTTGTGGCATTTTACCTTCATCAAAATCCCCTCTTCCTCATAATCCCGCTCAAAAACATGGGCATTCTCCGAAAAATAGGAAATCAAGCCGCCTTCGCTGTAAGGAAGCAGAAACTGTGCAGGAACATAATCCTCATAGACACACTGGACAATCATTTCCGTGAGCATTTGCAGGGAAGCTTCGTCCTTAGCGGAAATATAAATCCTGTCTTCCCCGGTTCTTTTGGGATAAACGGTGATTTCATCGCTTTTATCCGATTTATTATACACCGTTATCACGGGAATTTCACCTATATTTAATTTCTGCAAGGTCTCTTTAGTGGTTTTTATCTGTTCCCGGTAACCGGAATCGGCATAATCCACCACCAAAAGCAGCAAATCCGCGCTCTCCACCTCTTCCAGTGTGGAATGAAAGGCTTCCACCAGGTCATGTGGCAGCTTATGGATAAAGCCCACCGTGTCCGACAGCAGAAAATCTCTGTTATTGCCGGTGTTTATCCGCCTTACAGTGGTGTCCAGCGTGGCAAAAAGCATATCCTTTTCCAGCACCTTTTTTTCTTCCTTTTTCATATATGCGTCGAGCATGGCGTTCATAATCGTGGATTTTCCCGCGTTGGTATAACCCACTAACGCCACCAGAGGGATTCTATCATCCTCCCTCCTCTTCCGCTGTACTTTTCTCTCTCTTGAAACCGCTTTCAGTTCTCTGGAAAGTTCCGCAATTCTGTGTTCAATTCTTCTTCTGTCAAGCTCAATCTTCTTTTCCCCGGCCCCTCTGCTGCTCATACTGCCGCTGGTGCCTCCCTGTCTGGTCATGGCTCCGTGCATTCCCACCAGTCTGGGAAGGAGATATTTCAGCTTCGCGGATTCCACCTGAAGCCTTGCCTCTCTGGTCCGCGCCCGCTTTTCAAAAATATCCAGAATCAGAGCCGTTCTGTCCATCACAGGCTTTTCCAGTTCCTTTTGCAGGTTCCGGAGCTGGGAGGGCGTAAGGGAACCGTCGAATATCACAAGTTCCGCCTCAAGAGCCAAAGCCGCTTCTTTCACTTCCTCCACCTTGCCAGGCCCGATGTAAAGCCCCTTATTAATATTCTCCATCCTCTGGGTAATCATACCCACCGGCTCCATAAAGCAGGCCCTTGCAAGATTCTCCATTTCTTTCATGGAACGTTCGAACTCTTCACCGTCCGTCCCGCAGTCCGCTCCTACCAGCAGAACCCTTTCATAAACTTCCTTCATCTTTTCCGTTTCCCTGTTCATACAAAGTTTCTATCAGTTCAAAATAATTTTCAAAAGTTTTTCTGCAGCACGCGGGATTTTTGATTGCAATCTTTCCCGTTTTCAGCCCTACAAGCGTAAAAGCCATCGCCATCCTGTGGTCCTCATAGGTCTCCACCTCCGCTTCCTTCACCTGTCCCGGGAAAATACGGATGCCGCTTTGCGCCGGTTCCTCTTGGCAGCGGATTCCCATGCGGGTAAGCTCCGTCAAAATGGCGGCTATTCTGTCGGATTCCTGAAGCCTTATGTGGCCCACATCCCGGATAAGGGTCGGCGTCTTTGCAAAAGGCGCGAGCGCCGCCAGCGTCATGGTCTGGTCCGAAAAATCTTTCATGGAAATATCCGTTCCCGGATATTCGGAAAGATGGCTGCCAGACAGCCGGATTCCTTCCTCTGTGTCCTCCAGAAAACATCCCATGCCTTTTAGCACATTCAGAAAACGCACGTCGCCCTGTAAGGAATTTTCGTGCACATCCTTAACAATAACATCTGTTTTTAAAAGTGGCGCCATGGCATAAAAGTAACATGCGCCGGAGATATCCGGCTCTATCCGGTATTCCCTGCAGCCAAAAGATGCCTTATGGGGAACATGACAGACTTTTCCTTCCCTTCTTACTTCTATGCCGAACTGCTTCATCATGGCAATGGTCATATTGATATAAGGGCTTTGTGCACGCTGTCCTTCCAGAACCACCGTAAGCCCATCCTCCAGCAATACCCCCGACATCAAAAGCGCGCTTGCAAACTGGCTGCTCACCCCTGTGTCGATATGAACCTCCTTTAAGTCAAATCTTTCAACGTTATCCGCCGCAAATCCCCCGGAGGCCGATTTCATGGAAAAAGGGAAATGTCCTTCTTCTCCATGAAAGGAGAACGCCACCCCCGCTTCCTGCAGAATGTGAAGCAAAGGCTCCATTGGCCGGCGGCACATCTGCAAAGAGGCGTCAAGCTGATACTCTCCCCCGGAAAGCGCCAGCATCACCGTCAGGAATCTGGCCGCGGTCCCTGCGCTCCTTACGTCAATTCTTCCGCGGCAGTCCGGTATCTTACCGCCCGTTCCCCAGACTACCGCTTCCTTTTCCTCTTCGTTTATTTCCACCTGAAAGCCCAGCCGGAACAGGCTGTCCAAAAAGGCTCTGGAATCGT
>CAJTMZ010000032.1:20809-32747 GCA_910577445.1 uncultured Lachnospiraceae bacterium
TCATTTGACAGCGCCGCAAGCAAAAGCGCGCGGTTCGTGATGCTTTTGGAGCCCGGCGCCTGCACCCTTATTTCCCTGATATTTTCAAGCTTCTTTACATGATAAATATTGTCCATTATTAAATCCTCATTTAATTTTCATGCCACCAACTGCTTTCAACCGGCTAATCCGACGTAAAAAATCTCTTCTGTAAAAATTCCGCCACACCGTCGTCATCATTGGAGGGAATCGTTCCCGAAGCATATTTTTTCAACTCCTCCACGGCATTTTCCACGGCGTATGCCTTGTCGGAAACCGAAAACATGGGAATATCATTCATGGAATCCCCGAATGAAACAATCCGCTCGCACCTCCAGAGTTTTTTCAGTTCCCGGATTGCCTCTGCCTTTGAGGCTTTTGCCGGCATGATTTCCAGCCAGTATTCCGGCCTGTAAAGCTCCTGCTGTAAGGTTATTCGGAAAAGCCCGGCCCCTTCAAGGAAATTCTCTATATATTTCTGTTCTTCTTCCGAAAATCTGACGCTGTACAGCGTCTTTTCCGTGTCCGCTTCCCGGATAAAAGCTCCGTTGTAAATAATTACCGGAATATGAAGCGAAAGGCCTCTTGTCACTTTTGAAGCCGAGGACAACGAACGGGCGGTGGCGTAGGTAAATTTCATCCCCTTTTCAATCAGACCGTTAATTATCCGAAGGCTGTGGGGACTGATTTCATCCCGTGAATTTAAAAGCGTTCCGTCCAAATCGCTGACATACAACGTTTCCTGCCGCATTTGCGCTCCCTTTCCCTTTATGAATCACATATCCGCCCCCTGCCCTCTGCCGCGGCTCCATCAGACGCATCATGTGCCGGTTTATTACTCACGAAAAGAATGGCCTTATGGCCATTCTCCTGAATGTGAAGTTTCACATTTACTATATCAATTTTTTTACACTCTGCCAATGGGAATTTTACCATTCTTTTTTCTGAACGATTTTGACGGATATAAGATAGGAAACGATTACAATAAGCACCGCAATAGCTGATGTTATCAGGTTGAGAATGCTCTCTATGCTATTGAGCATATCATCAATGGGTATTCCCGCCATTTCCGACGCTTTATAGCCTCCCAGGATTATGAATCCTATCGTAATCATCACAACAATATACGTATACCGTGATTTCGTCACACCCACTTTAAACATTACGGGAATCGAAATGGCGTTTGCCGAGAGAAAAAGAGCCACCATCACTATCATACCTTCCCCGTCTATCATTTCCATCTTCCAGTCCGCCAGCAGGTTGACAGCCCGGTCAAACAGCCATACAAGCACTTCCCCCAAACCCACGGTAAGAAAAAGTACCGTATATTTTGATTTTACAATTTTCTTTCCGTCAATGGGCATGGTAACCGCAAATCTGTTAAAGGATACCAACTCGTCCATGGAGGTGGTACTCAATATCAGCGAGCTGCCAAGCACCATAATATAGGTGGCCACAAAAGAAATATTATGGACCATAATCGACCACGCCGCCATTAACACTAAAAACAATACATACTGCTTTGCAAAGCTTTTTATCAGGTACAGCTCTTTCAACATAAGACCTTTCATTCTTCTCCCCGTTTCCGCGCTCTTTGGCGCTTTTGCTCTATATTTTTTCTTCTTTTGTTCTCACTGTATAAAGCAGCACATCCTCCACCGTGGCCCTGTCAATGGCAAAGCTTCCGTTACCCGTCAGCTCCGCCTTCTCTTCAAAGCCGCTTTCCCGAAGCCGTCCTTTGTCCCGCACAAGCACACTGACCTCATATTGACATACTTCCTTTCCCACAACAATGTCCTTCGGAATCAAATCAGCCTGCTCCCTGGTACATCTGACAATGGCATAATTGTAAAGAATTTCATCCTTGCTCTCGGAAAGCAGCAGTTTTCCCTTATGAATCAGCATAATGTAGTCCGAAATTTTTTCAATATCAGATGTTATGTGAGAGGAAATAAATATCGTATGCTGTCCGTCCTCAATCAATTCCCTGAAAATATCAAGAATCTCGTTTCTCACAACCGGGTCCAGTCCGCTGGTAGCCTCGTCCAGAATAAGTACTCTGCTGTCGTGGGACAAAGCCACCGCAATGGAAAGCTTCATTTTCATCCCCCTGGATAATTCTTTCACTTTCTTATCCAAAGGAATCTCAAACCTTTTCATATATCCCAGAAATTTTTCATCATTCCAGGTCTTATAGATATCTCTCATTATATTCTGAACCTGTTTTACCCGAAGCTCCCAATGGAAATTGCACTCGTCAAATACCACTCCTATCTGTTCCCGCCAGGCCTCGTCACCCGTTTTCCGGCCGACTTTATGTCCCAGCAGCCAGGCCTCGCCGGTGTCGGCTATGACAATTCCCAGCATGGCCCGTATAGTCGTGCTCTTTCCGGCTCCGTTCTCCCCGATAAAACCTACCACGGAACCTGTGGGAACCTGAAAGCTGATATTGTTTAAGACAAAGCCGTCATATTTCTTCGTTAAATTATTAACTACAATTGCATTTTCCATATTCTCCTCCTCGTCACCCCTGACACATTACATTTGGACACTATTTACTCCTCCTGATAAATAATAGCAAT
Source organism: uncultured Lachnospiraceae bacterium (assembly GCA_910577445.1). Classification (GTDB taxonomy): domain Bacteria; phylum Bacillota; class Clostridia; order Lachnospirales; family Lachnospiraceae; genus Suilimivivens. Next base: position 23,410 of record CAJTMZ010000032.1, read on the forward strand.
CATTTCCTCTACTTCCTCTCTCCCGATGGCGCTCTGCCGTGCAAGGGAAATTGCTCTGGTAAGTAAGTTTTCTATCTGCTTCAGCTTTTCCTCCCTTACCAGACGGATATCGGCCGCTCTGATAAAGCTTCCTTTTCCCACCACCGTCGTAATGAAGCCGTCCCGCTCCAAGTCCTCATAGGCGCGCTTGGTGGTAATCACACTGATGCGCAGCTCCTTTGCCAGCGTACGCATGGAAGGGAGTGAATCGCCCTCCTTAAGCTCGCCGTTCATAACCAGAGCCTTTATTTGGGAGGTAATCTGTTCATAAATCGGCTTGTCGCTGGAGTTACTTATTATTATGTTCATTTGTCACCTCTTTACTGAAAAGGATTCCTTTTAACGAGTATATATTGTATATATCATATATACTCATTATTGTCAATATATATTTTACATGTCTATGCGTCAAAAAACGCCCTCCTTTCAGAGAGCGTTTCCATGATAACTTTTTTCTTTTAATTTCCTGTATACCACAATAAAACAAATCAGGTGAACCGCCGCCGTAAGCGCCCAGGATATGGGATAGGAAATATAAAGCGTCTGCAGGGTTCTGTCCCACCTGAAAACCGTATATATCCATACCACCCGGAACGCACATGCGCCAAGGAGCGAAACTATCATAGGCATCACCGCATAACCAAGGCCCCGGATGCTTCCCACCAGCACGTCCATTATTCCACACCAGAAATACCACGTGGCGATAATTTTCATTCTCTGCAGGCCGCAGGCAATCACCTCCGCATCCGAAGAATAAAAGCCAAGAAAACGCCTGCCAAGCAGAAAGGCTCCGTTTCCCAGCACAAGACCGATGATTGTCACAAACAACAGGCATTCAATTAAAATCTGCCTTATTCTGTCGTATTGTTTACCGCCCAGATTCTGGCCTGTAAAGCTCACCGCCGTCTGGTGGACGGAGTTCATCGCCACATAGACAAAGCTCTCTATGTTGCTCGCCGCCGTATTTCCTGCCATGGCAATGGAACCAAAGGAATTAACGGAGGACTGGATAAGTACGTTGGAGATGGAAAACAAAGAGCCCTGAAGTCCGGCCGGAAGACCGATTGCGGCAATCTTTCCAAACTTTTCCCAGTCTATGCGAAGCCTGTCCGCCCGAAGCCGCAGGCATCCCCCGCTCTTTAAAAGATTCCTCACAATAAGCCCGGTAGACACACACTGGGAAATCACCGTGGCAAGAGCCACCCCGGCCACTCCCATCCGGAAGCCAATCACGAACCAGAGATTTAAGGCTACATTAATAACACCTGCTATTATCAGGTAAAACAACGGTCTTCTGGTATCTCCAATGGCGCGCAGTATGGCGCTGCCGAAATTGAAAACCAGCATTACCGGCATACCCAGAAAATAGATTCGCATATAAAGCACCGAATGGCCAATCACGTTTTCCGGCGTGTCCATGAGCTGCAAAAGCGGCTTTGCAAGCACGATTCCGGCAACCGCAAGGATAATGCCTCCTATCCCGCTGATTAGCATGGAGGTATGGACCGTGCGGCTTACTTCTTCTTCCTGCTTCGCCCCGTAGTACCTTGCCACCAGCACGTTTGCCCCAACCGAAAGTCCGATAAACATGTTGACAAGCAGATTGGTTAACGCCCCTGTGGAGCCTACCGCCGCAAGAGCCTCGTTTCCCGCGAATCTTCCCACCACTACCACGTCGGCGGCGTTAAAAAGAAGCTGCAGGATTCCCGAAAGCATGAGAGGCAGTGTAAACAGCAGTATTTTGCCGGGAAGCGGCCCGCTGCACATGTCAATTTCATATGACTTTTGTATTTTTTTATCCATCTACAGCTTTTCCTCCAGCGCGTCAAGGGACTCATAGCCGTAAAGAACCGCCGTATTGGCCATAATGATTTTAGCCAGATTTTTTTCTTCCTTACAAAGTCCGGCAATAAATCTTCCGTACAAATCCAGCGTGGCATCCGAATAGGTGGACAGCTCTCCCCTAAGATAGGTTTCGTAAGAGGTATCAAAAGGGGTATCTTCCGCCGTGTGGATACTCCGCGCATTGTTCGCCGCTTTCGGATAGCTCCTCGCAAACTCCTCCATCCATCCCACCTGAATCTTAACAATTTCTTCTATGATTGCCTTCTTCATCTCCGGAATATGGGGAAAGGAGTCCTTAAGCTGTTCGTAGCGGGCAGGCGCCGTGCTTTCCATCATCCGTCCGTATTTTTCCGTAATCAGATTCCAGCCCTTTTCACCGGCGCTGTTAAAGTCATGGATATAGCTTTTCAGCATTTCCTCCGTCCATGCCAGATACTGGCTTTTCCGCATGATGGAGAAAGTGTTCCAGTCATCCTGGCACTGCGCTCTTCCTCCCTCGTTTTCCACCTTGTCAAAAGCCTCCCACTCCAACGAAACCAGCTCATCTACAAGAGCGGCCTTAAAAGAATCGTCCTTTTTTTCCTTCTCCGGAATACTCCTTAATATTTTATCCGTGTGATTGTCCAGATAATTATCCTCTCCGGTGGTAAGCCCCTGCTTTTTCATCTCCGCGATAATCATCGCCACAATCATCTCTATTGTCTGCGGAATCCTCTCGTCACCTGCCGGAAAATCCACCAGAGAACTTAAAATATCCCTGATTTCAGGCAGAACCCGCAGCCTTTCCATTCCCCTGTGCATCCATTTATAAAAAGGAGCGTAGGAGCGGTTTAAAAGATAAACCATGGACATGGTATGCTTCATAAACTCGGACAGGGCAATCACAGCCGTAACCCGCTCACCCCTTCCGAACATTCTGGAATAATTATACTGGCCTGACTGGGCCATCAGGGCTGCTTCCCTCGCAATCTTCCTGATGCGCACCTCCTCGGGATAATAGGCTAAAATTCCGCGTCTGATTCGGGTAAATTCTCCCAAATCATCCCGGAAAACTTTTCCGTTTACCGTTGTGGCAAGCCTGTAATCCTCCAGAAACAGCCACTGATTGCGGGTTTCCGGCACATCCCTAAGTCCAATCAGATTCTCGTAAAAATCGCCGATTCGAAATACCCCAACCCTCTTCTGGGCCTTTAACGTGGTGAAACGGGTGATTCCCATATAGGTGGAGGGCAATTCCTCGTAAGCTCTCTGCAGCGCTTCTCCGATTTCATCATACACGGAATCGGTAATCCACAGACAGAATCCAGGCCCGAAATCATGGTCCCTTGATACCTGGTCGTCGAATCCGAAGCATTCCGAGCCTTCCCCCACAAGCCCCACGGCTATGAGATGCTCATATTCGGGAAATTTCTGACGAATCATCGGTTTTCCGTATTCCTCGTAAAAGGCTTCACACAGCTCCAGTCCGTTCCGGAAAGCGCGTCCTTCCATGGGAAGCGCACGGAGCCTTGCCGTCACGGCGTTCAGATTCTGCAAAGTAAGCTCATACGCCTTGCTCTTTCCGACATTTTTTTCAATCTGCTCAAGAGCAAGCTGATAATAACGGGCGGATTCCTCCAGATTTCCCGCAAGATACTGCGCCTCTCCCATTGCGGAGAGCGCTCCGCTGTAATGATAATCCTTCTCCTCATCCATCTCAAAAATGGAAAAGGCTTTTTTCAGATTGTCAATCGCCTCCTCAAAACGCCCCAGCTTCAACTGCGAAGCCGCCAGATTGGTATGGGTTACCGCCACCTCGATTCTGGCTTCCGCGTACATGGAAGCGATGGAAAGCGCCCTCTCCAGACAATCGCAGGCGCTTTCGTAGTCGCCCATTTCCTGAAATAAAAGACTCATATTGTTGTAAAGGCTGGCGTACCGGAAATCGTCCGGCGCAAGCTCCTTTTCATAAATCTTCTTAACTTCCTGATAATAAATCATGGATTCCTTCAAAAGCCCCGCCGCCCGGCAGGCATTTGCAATGTTCAGCAGCGTCGTCGCATAAGCCACCGTGCCTTTAAGGCCCGCCTGTTCAACCAGCATAAGAAGCTCTTTACAGCCGGCAATGGACTTTTCAAATTCACCGGTTTCCCGATAATGCCCTATGATTTCATTAAACAGCGTAATCATGGAGGCCGTATCGCCCTCCTTTGACGCCTCGTCTATTTTTCCCAGCAGAAAAGGTTCAACCTCTTCCACCTTATGCTGCACAAAAAGACCGTCCAGTTCTTCCAAAACCCTTTCAATATTCATAAGCATATACCTCCTGTTCCAGTTCCGCTTTTATTCATTATACTGCTTCTGTTATTTTTTTCAAGCATCACTCCCTGACGTCACAGGCATATTATATACTAAAAACAAAAAGGTATTTCATTATGTATTTTTCTATTGGCATTGTCATTTTCGCATTGCTTCTCGTTTTGATATTTTCCGCCAGCCGGAAACGCCAGGCCGTCAAAAAAGTCTGCTCCATGTCCTGCGCGGAAAAGGTTTCGCTGCTTGATTCCCTGATTGAGCCCTTTGGCTACTGCTATGATGAAAGACAGGACCTTATCTCCTCACGAAACGACGCATGGCAGCGTGAAATGGGCTACACCGCCCTGTTTGATTACGCGGCTTCCCGCTTCAATATGGTATTTGATTTTCTGCCGGTCTATTTCCCGTACCGCGGCAGGACCTGGCTTATTGAATTCTGGAAAGGCCAGTACGGTATCAACACCGGCGCCGAAGTGGGTATCTACCACGCGGACCGAATCCTTTCGGACAAAGAACTGGCAACCGCTTTATTCCAGGCCGTGGATGATAAAGATATGCTCCCGGTTTCCTTTAAGCTTCTTAAAAACGGGAAACCGCTGGCCTGCCTTTCCAAAAAGACCTGGTGGCTGACCGCCTTTTTTATGGGAATGTTCTCCAGACCTTGCGAACTGGAACTGATTGTCAGCATCCAGTTTCCTGACCATGAGATGCGATGCGGCTTTTTAAAAGCCTTATATCAGACTGAAATATCGGCTAATCTCGTCAGGGTCTGCGGAAATACCGTTTCCGTATCCTATTGCGACGCCAAAGAACGGCACTACGGCTTTTTTAGCCGCTTAAGCCGCAAATGGTCGCAGTTTACAAACCGGATTTTCTGCCGTATTTATTTGCATATCACACGTTATTTTACCTGTACAGTGGATAGGCTTCTCTATTTATACTACCTTCTGCCGTTTGCTTTCCGCAGGATGTTAAAACCCCGCAGATACTGCAAATGTAAAAAGTGCCGCAGGAAATAAACTTCCGTTAGGCAAAAAATCCGTAAACATTGTCTGAATAAAAAGGAGTATCCTATGAGCTATGATTCCCGCCTTTCACGCGCGTTTCAAAACGCGCCTGTTCTGCCCCTCAATATGCGCAGCCGTTATGTCCTTATCAGCGACTGCCACCGTGGCAGCGGAAATTCCAACGATAATTTTCTGAAAAACCAGAATCTTTATTTTACCGCGCTAAAGCATTATTATGAATGCGGTTTTACCTATATTGAACTGGGAGACGGGGATGAGCTCTGGGAAAACAGGAAAATGAGCCAGATTATTGAAATCCATAACAATGTATTCTGGCTCCTCTCCCTGTTCTTCAAAGCCGGCAGGCTGTATATGATGTATGGCAACCATGATATGGAAAAGAAAAAAACAGGCTATGGCGATAACTTCTGTGCTTCTTACTTTTGTACGGACGCCCAGTGCCATAGGCCACTTTTTCCCAATCTTAAGTTTCACGAGGGCATCATTCTGGAAAATGCAGGCCAAAATTTCAGGTTTTATCTCACCCACGGGCACCAGGCGGATTTTTTTAATTCCACCTGCTGGAAGCTGACAAGGTTTCTGGTCAGATATCTGTGGAAGCCTTTGGAGCATTTCGGCGTGCTGGACCCTACCAGCGCCGCCAAAAATTATAAACGGAAAGATAAAACCGAACAAAAGCTCAGTCATTATGCAAAGAACCACGACATTATGCTTGTTACCGGACATACCCACAGGCCAAGGCTGAATCCCGATGATTTATCTTACATAAATACCGGAAGCTGCGTCCATCCCCGCTGCGTTACCTGTATTGAGATTGCCTGCGGAAAAATCATACTGGTAAAATGGGCGCTTTCCACGAGGGCGGATGGGGCTCTTTATGTGGCCAGGTCGGTGCTTATGGAGAGAGAATTATATTCTTCTGCTTTCCGTTCATCCATGATTTAAGATTTTCAAATACGATGTCCGCCCTTAAATCCATGGACTCCTTTGTGGCAAATGCAGTATGAGGGGTAACCAACGTGTTTTTACAATGCAGCAGGCAATGCATTTTATCAATGGGAGGCTCTGACTCGAAAACATCAATACCGGCACCGCCTAAGTTTCCGTTGTTTAATGCTTCCGCCAGAGCTACTGAATCTACTACCTGTCCTCTGGACGTGTTAATTAAAATAGCATTCTTTTTCATAAGAGAAAGTCTTTCTCTGTTAATTAACCCTTTTGTTTCCTCTGTTAACGGGCAATGAAGTGTTACTATGTCTGATTTTTGAAGCAGCTCGTCCAACGAAACATAAGTAATAAAATCATTATACTGTTGTTCCATATTCTTTCTGTTTCCTAAAATCCGGCAGCCAAACGCTTTGCATAGCTCTGCTGTCCGCGTGCCAATCTTTCCCATACCTACTATACCCACCGTCTTTCCCCTCAGCTCCGTCCCTATAAGGCCGTCTTTTGTAGCGCCTTTCCTGCACTGCGTTTCCATCTCGCGCATGTTTCGCAGTAAGGACAGCATCATACCGATTGCCAGTTCTGCCACAGCCTGTGTTGAATAACCGGAAGCATTGCTAACAGCAACTCCGCATTCTCTTGCCGCTTTCAAATCGATATGGTCTACTCCCGTAAAAGCGACATCAATAAATTTTAAATTGGGACAACCCTTTATAACTTTTCCTGACAAAGGCATGTTGGCAACAATAATAACATCTGCATCCTTTGCCCTCTCCATTTGAATTTCCTCTGAATTATCTCTGTCATACAGACAAATCTCATGTCCTGCATCTTCCAGCGGCGTAATACATTCTTTCCATTTTATCTCGCTAATTCCCATAGATTCTAATACTACTATCTTCAAATTTCATTTTCTCCTTTTATAATGTAATTTTGTTTCCTGGGCAGAATAAGCGCTCCTGGCCATAATATCGAATTCTTTCTTTTCATACCTCACTTTTATTTTTCTTGTTTCAAAAGGCATAAGATTAAAATAATTATCCTCAAACACAAATCCCATTTCGTTACCATCATCGAGGCCGGAAAGTTCAATATTATGTGCAAACTTATCGGTTTTAATAATGATTTCATCTCCTTCCTGCTCCAGACAGATAACTGCATCAGGATAAGGAAGATTTCTTTCTATTTCAACAAAATCATAATTTCTGCACAAGATAATTCCATTCCTATCTTTTAAACACGCATATAATACACATGTTCTTAAAAACATGGGATATTCATCCAAATCCGTTAAAAATCTGCTGTCTTTTCCCGGGAGTTCAACTTCCATCTCCTTCTGATAAAGTATCCGGTTTTCTTCCATATTAAAAACGCAAACCGTTAATACTCCGCTTTGTGCCTCCCTTAAATCATTTACCCCCCATATTTCAATATGTTCCTCCATATTAAAAGAAATCTGTACTTTTTCAAATACTCTTTTTACTGCAAAATATGTCTGTCCCGGTTCCAGGTCATAATCTAAAAGCCCACAGTAAATCTGTGGCCATGTATCATTTAGTTTCCAAATCAGTTCTCCCTGACATTTTATTTTTTCCTCTTTGCCTTTTCCTCTCTTTATTCTTTCTCCATACCGTTTCATGGATAAGGCATGCGCTGCCTGGCACACGTATATAAGTTTTTCAGGCGTGTCCGCGTCATAAAATTCCTCAACAGGAGAACACCGATAAGATTCTGGTCCTCCGGTCAGCTTCATCCAAGCTGGAGGAAAGAGTTCATCCGAAAATCTGGTTCTTCTCGAAAGAAAACCTTCCGGCCAGAATTCGTTTGAATCAGGAATATACTTTTTCAGACTTCGATATACAGGTGGGGAAACTCTGGAATTTTCACTGAAAAACACCGGATATTTCTCATAGGGCACATACCATATATTATTCCATCCGTGCATATCTCCTTTTCTCGGGTCATTATAAAATTCTCCACCGCTGGGGGAATTCTCGTAATATAATAAATCAGGCGCCAGTTCTTTCAAGACATCGGAATACATATGAAAAATTTTTTCTCCTATATAGCGCTTGCCCGACTGTAACAATTCTGCTGTCATCTGACACTCATTTCCTCCGCACCACAAAAATACGGCTGCGTGATGGGAAAATTTTTCTACAAGATATCTTGCTTCTTTTTCATATAAAATCATAAATTCCTGGCTATCAGGGAACATTCCATAATTATGAAAAAATTCTGTCCATATCAAGATTCCCATTCTGTCTGCCATATCATAAACGTCTTCCGGAAAGGGCTCTCCACCGCCCCATAAACGCAGACAATTCATATTGGCTTCCACTGCAAGCCGTAATAATTTTTCGGTTCTTTCCTGATTGAAACAGTGTGTAATTCCATCAACCGGCACCAAATTTGCTCCCCACAGCCTTATCTTTTCTCCATTTATCCAAAACCGGAAGTTATCACCATACTGGATTTTTCGAAATCCCACTTTCTTTATCTGACTTTCGAGACATATTCCTTCCGTTTCCAAAGACACAATAACTGTATATAAAGGTTGTCCTCCATATCCAACCGGCCACCAAAGCTCAATATCCTCTACCATCCAGTTAAATTCTCCGGCGAATTTTCCAGATGCACTAAGCTCTTTTTTCTCCTGTCTTATCATTGTTCCATCAGGCGTTAAAAGACTCGCACATATCTGCCCGCATTTGTCAGCAAACCACTCCCCTTCCGTGTGAATCTTTATATCCGCCGTACGGTTTTTCCAGTTTACATCATTCTCGATACGAAACTGTTGAAGGCATCCTGTGCTGTACTCCAAAAGTTCCACAGAGTCAAAAACGCCTACAGGACAAAAATAGGGTTTAATTCCAAGAAAATCCGCATAGTCATGGGTTGCTTTCCGAATATAATGTGATTTCGGTATCACACCTTTCCATTCTTTGGGTTCTTCATAGTTTTCCAAATATGTAACCGGAGATTTAAAATAAAACAGCAGGCAATTATTTTCCTTTATTCTGTCTGTAATATCACACCGAAAAGGATAATACATATCCTTGTGCTCACCGATTTTTTCTCCATTAAGCCATATATCCACAACAGTATCAAGACCTTTGCATAAAAGAATGGTTTTGTCCTGCTCTTCTTCTTTCTGAAAATCGCATTGGTAAATCCAGTCTTTTT
>CAJTMZ010000032.1:32763-35698 GCA_910577445.1 uncultured Lachnospiraceae bacterium
TCTGTCCCATCATGTGTGATAACAGGATTTTCCATTTTGTTATTTGCAATCAATACTTCGTGAACCTGCCTGGGAAGTGTACAGGAGAACTTCTCTTCCGGTGCATCTGCGGCATATATAACTGCCTGACTGATTATGCGTCTGTTCATACTTCTCACCTCCTGTGATGCCGACTTGAATCTGGTAAGCCTATAGTATTTGTTTTTAGGGCATATACCGAAGTCTGCGCTGTTATAAATAAAGTATCCATATTTTTCCCGCCAAAACAAAGATTTGCCGCAATCTCGGGAAGCTGAATCCGTCCCAGTAGCTTTCCATCCGGATTTACCACACTGATTCCTCCCGGTCCTGTTATATACAGCCGCCCTTCTATGTCCACCTTCATTCCATCAGCAGCGCCTTCTCCCCAGCCGGTATCCAATCGGATAAGAATCCCTTTTTCCTTTATTCCGCCATCCTCTTTTACCTGAAACACACGAACCAGTTGTTCATTAGTATCATCAACATATAAAAGTTTCTCATCCGGCGAAAAGGCAAGGCCGTTTGGCCTGTTCATGTCTGTCAGCAGATGTACTTCTCCGTTTTTATCCACCCTATATACCCCGTTCTCTTTTATTTCCTTCTGATTTCCAATATCAGGGCTGTACGGGTCAGTAAAGTAAACCGCCCCATCCGATTTGACTATCACATCATTAGGACTGTTAAAGCATCGTCCGTTCCATTTATCTGCAATTATATCAATTTTTTTGTCCTTATTGATTTTGGTTATGCTCCTGCTTATGGATTCCGCGCACAAAATTTCTCCGCTTCGGGTAAATGCAAGCCCGCAGGCACTGTTTGAATCTCTTCTATAAACTTCAAGTCCTCTATCCTGATTCCATTGATAAATTAAATCAGGACGAAAATCGGTAAAATACAAAACCGCTTCTTCCATATCCCATATAGGTCCCTCTGACCAGAAAAAACCTGAGGCTATCTTTACCGGAATCTGTCCATCGCACACAACTTCTTCTAACTCTTTCTCATATTGAAGAATGTCAAACATAAACCACCTCCTACTTTTTCATCAGCTCTGTCCACCCGGAATATGCCTCCGGCGCGTCTCCGCCCGGTCCCGGGAAAATCTCATCCAGCCGTTTTAATGTAGATTCATCCAGTTTAATTTCTACTGCCCGTAGCATATGCTCCAAATCCCTTAAGCTTCCCGGTCCGATAACAGGTGCCGTAACAGCCGGATTATGTATCTCCCATGCCAACGCCACATTCGCTTCCTCTTCTCCTATATCCCGGCAAAGCTCTGAAAACGCCATAAGCTGTGAACGATATTTTTCAATTACATTCATCACCTCCACAGATTGTGGATTTTTATCTAATTGAAACATATTTACTCCCAAAAGTCCCCTTACCAATGGACTCCACAAAGTTATTCCGATTCCCTGGTCTGTCGCAGCCGGCAACAGTTCAAGTTCTGCGGTTCTGCATAGCAGATTATAACGATGCTGCTCATTTACAAGTCCCATAAAATGTCTGTTTCTTGCCGCCTCCTGCGCTTTCATAATATCCCATGCCGCAAAATTACTGGAGCCGATATAGTCGACCTTTCCGCTCCTCACAAGTCCCTCAAAAGCTTCCCACTGTTCTTCCCAGGGTGTTCGCCTGTCTACATGATGCATTTGATACAGCTCAATATGGTCTGTCTGTAACCGTCTCAGCGACCCTTCAAAATGTCTGCGGATTTTATAAAGAGAAAGATTTCTCGGCTTATTGGGTCCATCGTAAGGGTCATTTTCCATTTCCCTTTCTACCTTTGTTCCAAGAACAACCCTCTCCCTTCTCCCTCCTCCTTTTGCAAACCATCTTCCTATAATCTCCTCGGCCAGACCGGTATATCCGCCTTCGCCTACTTCTCCATATACATTTGCCGTATCAAAAAAATTAATTCCCGCATCCAGCGCTGCGTCCATTATTCTATGCGCTTCTTTTTCATCCACACATCCCCAGTTTCCACCGGAAGGTTTACCACTTCCAAAATTTCCTGTTCCCAGACAAAGTCTGCTTACTTTCATCCCGGTTCTTCCCAAATAACAGTATTCCATAGCGTTTCTCCTTTAACCTTTAATTGCTCCTACAACCATACCCTTAATCAAATATTTTGAACCAAATCCAAATAAAATCAGAATCGGCAATGTCGCCAGTGCAAGACTTAAGATTCTTGCCGCATAGTCTGTTCTGTGCATTTGTCCAATTAAACTGATGCTTAATGGTATTGTATATTTACTCTGGTCCATTAAAATAACCAGAGGGGTCAGATAATCATTCCATATCCATAAAAAAAACAGTAAAAACAAAGTAATGATTGCCGGTTTTATAATTGGCACTATTACCATAATAAGACTTCTCATAACACTACATCCATCCATAGTAGCCGCCTCTAACAGTTCATCCGGAACAGATGCCTCCATATACTGTTTCATCCAAAACACACCAAACCCGCTGGCCATCGGTGGGATTATAAGCGGCAGAAATGTATTATTCCATCCAAATGTACGCATTTCCATAAGAAATCCTACAAGTCCCACCTGTCCGGGAATCATCAGGGTAGCCAAAATAAACGCAAACAAGGTATTCTTAAATTTAAATTTCATCTTGGCAAATGCAAATCCTGTGAGTATGCTGATAACAAGGATTCCAAGAGTTGTTGTTATTGTCACAAATAAGCTGTTTTTATAATATTGAAGAAAATTCATACTCATAACCGTTCTTAAATTTTCCAACAGATAAGTTCCCGGCAGCATCTGCAGTCCTTTAAACAAATTTTCATTCTTGTGTGTTCCCATTATTAACATAATATAAAAGGGGAATAATGATATCACACTCATGCAAACCAGAAAAAAAATAACTAAAATTTTTGAAAAATTGAATTTATATCTCATGT
>CAJTMZ010000033.1 GCA_910577445.1 uncultured Lachnospiraceae bacterium
CCTCGCGGCATTCGCCAAATGTCTGCTTCGCAGCCGCTTGGCTCATTGCCCGCGGAAATCAATTTCATACCTTGTCCCATGAGAAAATAAAATCCCGTCCCTTAGCCGGATACAGAGAATACAGGTATTTTCATCGCAAAAGTCATTGTGTCCGTTATCAATCCACTCCGCAAAAGCGCCCCGCAGCTTCCCGGCGATTTCCGCGTTTTCCGGCTTCCCGAAATAGCCCAGATTAACGGCTGTGCCATGAGCGGTAAACCAGTCTCCGGCGATTGCCACGAGTGGGTTTTGCTCAATCTGTTTCATTTTATTGGAAAGCCCGTAGGTAATTACATAAAAAGCCCTGTTTTCATAAAATGCGTTTACAGCGCGCACATAAGGAACGTTGTCCTTTGTTGTGGCAAGCGCAATGATGCTGTCCTTTCCAAAACGTTCCGCCATAATCCTTTCAGCTTCCCTGCTCAGTTTTTCCATGAAAGATTCCTCCTGTATTGCATGCTGTCTGTCCGGCGGGCGCCGGCGCACATGCTATTTTTCCTTTTTGTAAAAATCCCCGATTGTGCCCAGAAATTTTCCCAGGGAATGATAATTTCCCGAATAAATCACAGGGTCGAATAAGGTAAGGTCGATGCCCCTTTCATCCACGTCAATCTGCTCGTCTACCTGCACATTCTTTATCCGGCAGAAAAAGGTGTCCGATTCTCCGGTGTTGACGGTTTTCGCCACCTCGCATTCGCAGACCCAGGGGCTGGCGTCAAGGGTGGGGGCCTCCACGCACAGAGCCTTATCCCAGGTGTAGGAAACGGCGTCCTTCTTACCGTTCTTTCCGGAAGTTTGACCGAAATAGTCAACCAGTTCGAGCATTTTTGTTGTGGCAAGGTTAATGCTGAGCTGGCCGGTTCTAAGGACATTCAGCTTTGTCTGTTTCGTGCCGTACATACTGATAATGTTCAGATAATCATAATCCTTCTCACAGGTTTTGCTTACCCATGTGATGGGGGCAAAATCCGGTGTGCCGTCCTCGTTATAAGTTCCGATAATGTAGGTTGGTTGTACAATCATTTCGTGGCTGGTTCCAATTGATTTTCTTTTCATGTATAAACTTTGCTCCTTTCTTCGCACACACATGCATTTTTCAGCAATAGGTATGCTGTTCGGTTTTTTCGTGCCGTTAATTTACAGTAACACTTTCCGCTGTCAGCTTAAAAATCACAAAGAATATCTCGTCCTGCTCAACATATTCCTGCCGTATCATCGGATACAAATCCATTATTGCCGCCCTGATTTCGAGAGAGCTTTCCGCTTCTGCGCGGCCGCTGACACGAAGCCATCTGCGGGTATATAAATTGTAGCCGGCCAGTTCCACCATGGGATTTTCAATCAGGTTTTCATAAACGCTTTTCCGCCTGTCCGTCACAAAATACAGTGACTTATCATCCGAATAAATCATTCCCATTGGCCTTAAAGAGGGCCGGCTATCTGCACATGTCGCCAGGAAAAAATACCCGCATTCGCGGATAAACTGCGCGCAGTCCCCGGCAGTCAGTTCCCTGTGTCTTTCTTCGGCCGGTCTGTCTTTTGTAAGTTCATCGTTTAACAGGAAATCAATACTGCATTCCAGCAGTTTGCTTAATTTGATAAGCTTGTCTGTTTCGGGAAAGGCTATATCCATTTCCCATCTGGAAACCGACTGTCTGGAAACTTTCAGGATTTCAGAAAGCCGTTCCTGTGTGATGCCTTTTCTTTTGCGCAAGGCCGCCAGTTTTTCGCCTGTGGTCATAGGGGTTCCTGCTCCTTTCTTTCAGCCGCCTGTCTGGAGTGTTACTTTCTGCTTCTATTGTAATTCCCAAAACGCAAAATGAGAAGTCCTTTGCGATTGCATGATGTAAACTTTGGATTGCGGCAGATAGTGTGCTATAATAAATTATATAGCCGGGCAGCCGGGCCACAGGGAGCCCGCCCGTCTTTTTGGGGCTTCCTATGGTAAAATATACTGCAGAAAACAAAAAGGAGGATACAGGAAATGAGTGAAATTGTCAGGTTAGACATAAATGAGGAATGGGCGCATTCGGGAATCATCAAAGCGGGAGATTTTTGCTTTCTGAATTATTGCGTGGGAAATATCGGCGGAACAATTGAGGAACAGATAAACGGCGCTTTTGATGAAATGGAAAAACGTCTGGCGCTGGTCGGGCTTGGCCTTGAAAATGTTGTCCAGATGGATTGTCTGTTTCGGGATATCTGGGACATTCCTGTTATGGAAAAGGTTATAAAAGAAAGATTTAACGGGAAATATCCTGTCCGCAAATCCATTCAGACGGAATTTGCCCATAAGGGCGGAGAAAACGGATTACAGTTTCAGGCCGATGCGGTTGCATACTGTATACCCGTTCTTTCCGCGAAAAGCAGCGATTCACCTACAGACTGACAGACCATTTGCGGCGCCGCCCGGCAGCGTTTCCTATGCTTTCACATCCTGTTTTTTCAGCAACAGCACAGCGCATCCGCAAAAAAGGATGAGATAGGCAAGGCAGCTTACAAAAAACAGAATTCCGTTTCCGGCAAGCATATCTTCGCTTTTATTGGCGTTCATCCCAAGTACCATAAGGGAATAGGGGTACAAAATACCGAAGCTGGAGTTAGAGGCCAGAAATCCGGTGATGCTTCCGATGACCGCGACGGCGATGGGGGTGGCAAAGCTGCGTATCTGCATGGAGATAAGAAGCTGTAAGGCGGCAATCATAAGGCCGCCAAGGCAGCCCCGCAGGGTATAGGCAAAGAGCTGTGCCGGGGGAAGGCCGGGCAGGCCCGCCAGCTTACCTGCGGTTAAATAAAGCGCAAGGAGCCAAAGCTGTGTCAGAAAGGTAATTCTGGCAATGATTATCAACTTTCCGAAAAAGATGTGGCTGACCTTTACCGGCGCGGTCAGAAGCATATTCCGGTTTTTGTTCTGGTTTTCAAGCCGCCACAGATAGCTGCAGTAAATGGCAATTAAAGGCGCAAAGAAAAAATCCGTGTAAAATAAGGTTACCTGCGTCCACAGGGAGTACCATCCGCTTTTAAGATAGAGTAAATTATTCAGGTAATTCTGCACACCCATAATGGCCGGTACAATGGGAATCAGAAAAAAAGCCAGCCAGATAAATGAGCGTCTTATTTTGATTTTTTCACTTTTCATACAGGCGTAAAGCATTTTTCAGACCTCCTTTTTCATAAATCTGTCTTTACCAATCAGGTAAGCGATGATTCCAAAGACGACAAAGCCGATAAAAAACGGAACGGCAAAAGGAACCGGATAATAAGTGACAATGCGGGAGGCTTCCTCATAGTCCAGGCTGACGGTTAAGAAAACCGAATAATATGTCCAGGGCAGCAGATATTTGACGGGCATCTGCGGGAAAAATCCTGAGAAGATGCCTGCGAAGGTTCCGCCCACTCCCACAAACAGGGGAAACAGTTGGTTATATGAAATCAGAGACAGCGACTGCTGTATAACAATCAGCACCATTCCCACGGTAAGGCTTGCCAGAAAGAAAAGCAGTATGTTTTCTAAAGGAGCCGGCTGCGCAACATGGAATCTCCGGCATAATACATATATCAGGGCGGTTTGGGCCAGCGTGAAGAAAAGCAGGTACAGGAAGCTTAAAAACAGCTTTATATGGAAAATGCTGCGTCTTGGCTGCATGGTGCATAAAAGTTTGAAGGTGTTTCCTTTCAGCTCCATATCACAGAGCCGGCTTTCCACACAGGCAATGATGACGGGAAGAAAAAAGGAATCCATAATAGGAAAATTGGCAAGGAGATAGTAGTACCCCTGCTGCATTACCACATCGTTTTTTTCCTGCATGCGGGACATGGCCCAGAGCGACCATACCATCATCAGACACAGGGACGCCGTGTAGAGGAGGCCGATATGGCGGTGTCTGGTTTTCTTAAGTTCCGTTAAAAATAAACGCATCATAAGCTCACCTGCTTTCCGGTCAGTTTCAGGAAAATATCCTCCAGAGATTTCTGGTATTCCTCAATCCGTAAAATTCCAATACCCTGTTTCACAAGTTCGGAGATTAAAAACGCCGTTTTATCGTCGCTGGTTTCCGGGAACATTAAAAAATCTTCTTCCAGCCGGCAGTCAATCTGATTTTCATTTAATACGGCCAGGGCCCGGCTGTTGTGACTGGTGCGCAGGCGTAGCTGGCGTCTGCTGTATTCATGGAGGTGGAGAAGGCTGTCCTGATAAATCAGCTTCCCTTTATTGATGATACCGGCATAATCCGCCATCTGGTCGATTTCGCTTAAGAGATGGCTGGATACCATGACGGTCATGTGATAAGCTTCCGGCAGAGAGCGCACCAGCTCCCGCATTTCCGAAATCCCGGCAGGGTCCAGGCCGTTGGTGGGTTCGTCTAAAAGAAGGAGCTTCGGGTGCCCTAACAGAGCGCCGGCAAGCCCCAGACGCTGTTTCATGCCGAGGGAATAGCGGCCCGCCTTTTTATCCTGCTGATTTTCCATCCGTACGATGGAAAGTACCTCGTTTATTTCCTTTTTGGGTATGTTTTTCAGGGTGCAGATAATTTCCAGATTTTCCCGTCCCGTGAGATGACCGTAATAGGAGGGGGATTCAATCAGGGAGCCGGTCTGCCGAAGGATGGCCAGCCTGTGTTTTTCAGCCGCCGCTTTTCCGGGAGAGGACAGGGAGGTTCCCAGAATGGAGATATCTCCGTGCGTGGGTTTAACCAGTCCAAGCAGCATTTTCATGGTAGTGCTTTTTCCGGCGCCGTTGGGACCTAAAAATCCGTAAATACAGCCTTCCGGCACGGCAAGGTTCACGTCCTTAACCACATTGGCACAGGTATGTCCCTGCGTGTAGGTTTTCGTAAGATTTTTCGTTTCAATTACAAAGTTTTGTTTTTTCATAAACATTTTCCTTTCCTTTGGGTTTAAAAGGAGTATACAGGGCGCGCCTTACATGAAAATGAAAGCTGCCTTACGTTTACCTTAAATTTTCGTCAGATTGCTTACGGAAGGAAAAATTTATAATATAATAAGCGTACGGTAAAGAATGCAAAGGCAAGAGGGCGGGGGATGGGCTATGAAACATATCTTTGAGAGCACACTGCTTCTGGTAGATGACAACGGAGAATTTTTAAGGATGGTAACGGGGATTCTGAAAAGGGAAGGATTCCTCCATATAGACTGCGCCGCCAGTGTGAGGGAGACGCAGGATTATTTTCTGAAAAAGGAGCCGGACATGGTGATTCTGGACATCAATCTTCCCGACGGGGACGGTTTTTCCCTGATGCAGAAGATTAGGACCGTGTCGGAGGTGCCGGTGCTTTTCCTTTCCGCCAGAGACGAGGACAGCGACCGGCTTTTAGGACTTGGACTTGGAGCGGACGACTATATGGTAAAGCCTTTTTTGCCCAGAGAGCTTATCCTGCGCATTGGCGCTATCCTGAAAAGAACCTATTTTCCGAAGGGCGGCACGGCGGTTTGGGAGGAGGAGCTTTTAACATTGGGCGACCGGACGGCGGATTTTAAAAGCGGTGTGGTCAGGCGGGAAGATAAAGAGATTCCGCTGACCGCAAAGGAAATGCTGATTCTGCGCAAGCTCTGGGAAAACAAGGGAAATATTGTAACTTTTGACCAGATCTGTCAGGCGGTGTGGGAGGATAATTATTTCGGATATGAAAACACCATAATGGTGCATATCAGGCGGCTGAGAGAGAAGATAGAAGAAAACCCGTCAAAGCCCCGGTTTCTTTTGACGGTGCGGGGGCTGGGATATAAGCTGAAGGTATAATGAAATGAAAGATTTACTGAAAATTTACAGCAGATATATCGGAATTACCTGGATAATTGTGGTGTTTCTGGTCATTGTAAATCTGAGCGGCCTGATGGTGTTCGGTATTTATCATATGACGGGGAATTTCAATATGTTCCCAAGAGGCATTCTGGGAATGGAGGCTTTAGTGGAGGAGGAAAGCGCCGGGGAATCCTTTGTTATGACGGAAAAAATCGAGGAATATTTAAGAGGCAGGGATTTTATTTTCCTGATGGTTTTGGATGACCAGGGGGATGTGGTATATTCCTGGAACAAACCAAAGGAGCTTAAGGAGCATTATACTCTGGGAGAGGTGGCGGCTTTTACCAGATGGTATCTTGAGGATTACCCG
Organism: uncultured Lachnospiraceae bacterium; assembly: GCA_910577445.1. Classification (GTDB taxonomy): domain Bacteria; phylum Bacillota; class Clostridia; order Lachnospirales; family Lachnospiraceae; genus Suilimivivens. The sequence continues at coordinate 6,174 of CAJTMZ010000033.1, forward strand.
GTAAAGGTGCTTCGGACAAAAAAGGGACTTTTGGTGGCCGGACGGGAAAAGAACAGCGTATGGAAATATTCAGTGGAAATAGCGGAAAATTCCATGAAAGACGCAATCGCGTACATGCAGATTTTTGTAGCGCTTAATTTCGCGGTGATGCTTCTGGTGGCGTTTTTTTTGGGATACCGTTATTACAAGTCGTTGCGGCCGCTTTCAGAGGGAATCGGCGCTTTGTCCGAAAACAGGAAAACCCATCTCGCGGAAAAAGGAGCGGCTTCCAGCCTTGCGGCGCAGATTAACAGGACCTCCGATGTACTGGAGTCGCAGAGAAACGCGCTTGAAAAGAGGGATACGGCAAGAACGGAATGGATAGCGGGTGTGTCCCATGATATCCGCACGCCCCTTTCCATGATTATGGGCTATGCGGACGAGCTAGAAAGAAGCGTTTATCTTGATGAGGAGGAGCGGGCAAAGGCGGCGGTGATAAGGAGCCAGAGCCTGAAAATCCGGCAGTTGATTGAGGATTTGAATCTCACCTCCAAGCTGGAATACCATATGCAGCCCCTGCGGGTTCATGCTTTTTATCCGGCATCTCTTCTCCGGCAGCTCGCGGCGGAGGTGATAAACGAGGAGCCGGGCGAGCAGTACGAGCTGATACCGGATATTGAGCCGGAGCTGGAGGGTTTTGAGATAAAAGGGGACGAGCGGCTGATTTCCCGGGCCGTGAGAAATCTTTTAAACAACAGCATTCGCCACAATCCGGCAGGCTGCCGGATATATCTGACGGCGCGGCGGAAAGAGGAGGGAGTCCTTATCCGCGTAAAGGACGACGGCAAAGGAATCGGCGATGAGATTGTCAGATGTCTTATGGAGGAGAAGGAGGGCGGAGAGGAGAGTTTAAGCGGGGGCGCTTTCCGGAAAAGGGAAAAAGAAAAGCCCCACATTATGGGACTTCGCATTGTAAAGCAAATCGTGCTCGCCCATAAGGGGGTTTTTGAAATACAGGAAGAGGGATACTGCGTAAGCATGTGGTTTCCGTCCTCCGTTTCCTGAGTGGTTTCCGGAAATTCAGGTTCCGGGCCTTTTGCGGATATCTCCGGAAAAAGCCCGGCTTACAGAATCAGGCCACATACAGGTACATAAAAATAAAGTGGCAGATGCTACCGCCCATGACGAACAGGTGGAAAATTTCATGGGAGCCGAAAAACTCATGCTTTTTATTAAAAAGAGGAAGTTTTAACGCGTAGATTACGCCGCCCACGGTATAGATAACGCCGCCTGCAAGGAGCCATCCGAAAGCCGCGTGGGGTAAAATCTGCCACAAGGGACCGAACACGGCAACGCAGTCCCATCCCATGGCAATGTAAATCATGGAGGAAAACCATTTCGGACAGGTAATCCAGCAGGCTTTCAGGGTCATGCCAAGAAGGGCGATTCCCCATACCGTTGCAAGAAGCGCATATCCTGTCTGTCCGCCCAGGATAATCAGGCAAACCGGCGTGTAGGAGCCGGCAATCAGCACAAAAATCATCATATGGTCCAGCTTGCGGAAAACGCGCAGGGCTTTTCCCGTGATATTCAGCGAGTGATAGGTTGCGCTGGCGCCGTAAAGCAGTATCATGCTGATACAGAAAATACTTAAAGCCAGCAGTGTTTTGCCGCCGGAAGAAAGAGCGGATTTAATTAAAAGGGGAGCTGCCGCAAAGACGGCCATCATCATTCCGATAAAGTGTGTGATTGCGCTGCCCGGTTCCCGTATAGTAATTTGCATAAATGACACCTCCTGAATATGTTGAATACGCAATAAGTAGTTTTAAAAACTACATGTAATATATTATGATACTACTACGTATTGTTTCGTGTGTCAACCGAATTTATACAAATTTTAGAAGTTAATATGCTGCCCGCGGCAGGACAAAGACCGGGCCGTCTGTGGCAAATTATAAAAACAGCCGGTCAGTCCTCCTCAATCACATGGATTTCCAGATAATCAAAATCAACGGTTTCAATAAAGTTGTCCTGAGTAAAACGCGCCTTGTCGTGCCGTTTAAACTCCGCAATGGTAGCGTCTAGCCAGATTGGCTTTCCCAAATCAAATTCATAACAAATCTCATCCAGGGCCTGAAAGACCTTGTGCGTGCGGGTATCCTCCCGGTCGTTGCAGATGACGGTATCTTTAATTAAACGGTTATCCTTAAAAATTTTTGCCCACATTCTGAACATAAATTTAACCCCAGCTTTCCTTTATTTTTCCCGGCAGGTGCAGTGCCAGTGTGCCTGCGCTTATCTTTGAGATTCAGGCATGGAATCATCATATCATACGGAAAATAAAAAAGCAGTAATAAAATCGGATATTTGACATAGACTTTTAAGGACCGTGTCCGATAAAAGCTATCCATGAAATATAAAATATTTTATGAATAATATACATTATTATTCAAAAGTATGATAGAATATAAAAAAAGAGCAGTAACAAAAGGCGTATTATTTTTTGATTATGCTCTGAAAGCGGATAAAAATATACTGACGCGGCAAGGCGGGTGACAAAATGGAATTATGCGACGAACGGGACAGCGACGTGGGAAGCTGGGAGGAAGTCATTCTGATTTACCGGTCTGCGCTGAAGCAGATTCAGACGAAAATGGAAATACTGAATGACGAATTTCAGCATGTACACAGGTACAATCCCATTGAACATATAAAGTCCCGGCTCAAGACCTCTGAAAGTATTGTCAAAAAGTTAAAAAAGCACGGCTACGAGTCCACCATCCAAAACATGGTGCGGTATGTAAACGACATTGCGGGTGTCAGAGTAATCTGCTCCTTTACCTCCGACATCTACCGGATTGCGGAAATGATTACGAATCAGGACGACATCAAGGTGATTGGCGTCAAGGATTACATCATCAACCCCAAAGACAGCGGGTACAAGAGCTACCACATGCTTGTGACAATACCTGTATATTTATCCGACAGAATTGAGCAGACAAAGGTAGAGATACAGATACGTACCGTCGCCATGGATTTCTGGGCGAGCCTGGAGCATAAAATCAATTACAAATTTGAGGGAATGGTTCCGGTACATATCGAAAAAGAGCTGATTGAATGCGCAAAAATGGTATCCGAACTGGACGCAAAGATGCTGTCCCTGAACGAAGAGGTATTGAGTATCAGTGCAAATCAAAAATAGCCGACGGCTGTCGGCTGTTTTTTTGCGCGAGCAACGAGCCGGACGCGCGTGCTTGCACGTGCACCCGGCGACTGCCGCGTACAGCGAGGCGAAGCCGAGCGGCGCGAGTAATGAGTCAGGCGCGGGTGTTTGCACGCGCACCCGGCGACTGCCGCGTACAGCGAGGCGAAGCCGAGCGGCGCGAGCAACGGTTCAGGCGCGGGTGCAGAAGATATCAAAGGAGGAAAAGAAGATGGCAATAGAAAGAGTAAGAGCCTATTTCAGAGAACACGGCATGGAAGAGCGGGTGCAGGAATTTTCCGTATCCAGCGCCACGGTGGAGCTGGCCGCAGCCGCGCTTAACTGCGAACCCCAGAGAATCGCAAAGACGCTTTCCTTTATGGTAAGCGACCGTCCGGTTCTTATAGTGGCGGCCGGGGACGTGAAAATCGACAATCCCAAATACAAGGCGCAGTTTGGCAAAAAGGCAAAGATGCTTTCGCCCCAGGAAGCGGAGGCGCTGGTGGGACATGCCGTAGGCGGAGTGTGCCCTTTTGCGGTAAACGAGGGTGTGGAGGTATATCTTGACGAATCGCTGAAACGGTTTGAGACGGTTTTTCCGGCCTGCGGAAGCGCAAACAGCGCGATAGAACTTACGATTCCCGAGCTTGAAAAATATTCCGGGGCGCTGGGCTGGGTGGATGTAAGGAAATAAACACCTGACGGCGGGAAACGCAATATCTGAGCCGGGCCGTCCGTCCGGCATAGCCGGCCATGTTCCCGGCTGGGTTTGGTTTTTCTGGATAAAATGAGGAGTGCCCAGGCACATCTCTGCACCTGGGCTATTATGAAAAAATTTATCTATGCGTGTAATGAAAACACTACGTAATCCCTTGTTTGATTTAAATATAGTGTACAACACAAATATGAATAAAATATGAACACAATGTAAAAATATCGTTAATTATTACAACTGCATAAAATAAACATCGGAAAAAGTATGCAAAATGCATAAAGATAAAATGGGAGGTTTTTACAATGGCATCAGTACGCAGTATGACCAGCGGTTCACCGGGAAAGCTGATTATTTCTTTCGCCCTGCCTTTAATGATAGGAAATTTATTTCAGCAGTTCTACACGATTGCGGACGCGGCTATTGTGGGACAGGTGCTGGGGGTTTCGGCGATTGCCGCGGTGGGAGCGGCGGAATGGATTATCTGGATGGTGCAGGGCATTATTCAGGGGTTTACCCAGGGCTTTTCCATTCAGATGGCCCACGAGTTCGGGGCCAGGGATTACAAAAAGCTCCGAAACGTTATCATAAATTCCGCATTTCTTGCGGCTGTAAGCGCATTGATACTGCTTGTGTCCGGACAGGCCCTTTCCGACTGGCTGCTTGGCGTTTTACATACGCCGGAGTCGGTTTTTGCGGACGCGTCGCTTTATATCAGAACGATGTTCTGGGGAATACCGGTGGTAATGGCGTACAATCTCTTTGCCGGAGTGCTGCGTTCTTTAGGGGATGGCAAAACGCCTTTATACGCCATGGTATTTGCTTCCCTATTAAACGTGGCTTTGGACATTCTGTTTGTCCCGGTGCTGCATATGGGCGTGTTCGGCGCTGCCGCTGCGACGGTAATCGCCCAGCTCTGCTCCGGTCTGTTTTGCTTTTTTAAGATTATAAGGATTGAAATACTGAAGTTTCAAAGAGAGGACTGCGCCTTGTCGGGAGAGCTGCAGCTTCGGCTTTTGAATCTGGGAATGCCCATGGCTTTTCAAAACGCGGTGATTTCGGTAGGGGGCATGATTGTGCAGTTTGTGATTAACGGATTCGGCGTGGAATTTATCGCCGGATTCACGGCAACCAACAAGCTGTACGGGATGCTTGAGGTGGCCGCAACCTCTTACGGTTTTGCCATGACCACCTATACGGGGCAGAATCTGGGAGCGGGAGAGCGGGAACGCGTCCGGTCAGGGTACCGTCAGGCGATGGCGATTGCCATGGCGACGTCCCTTGTGATTGCCGCCGTAATGGTTCTGGGCGGAAAAGCAATTTTACTCTGTTTTATTTCAGGGGAGGCAAAGACGGTGGAGGCTACGCTTGCCATTGCTTACCACTATCTGTTTATTATGAGCGTGTGCCTGCCGGTTTTATATTATCTGCACGTGACCCGCTCCTGTATTCAGGGAATGGGAAATACGGTGCTGCCCATGCTTTCCGGGCTGGCGGAGTTTTTGATGCGTACGGCTTCCGCGTTGCTTTTGCCAAAGATTATGGGGCAGCAGGGAATCTTTTATGCGGAAATCGCGGCATGGCTTGGAGCGGATTTGGTTTTGGGCTTCAGCTATTATTACTGCGCGCGCGGAATGAAAAAGCAGGGAGAGAAACGGGGAAAAAATGAGGATAGTCAATCTGATTGAAAATACAAAAGGGGACAGGGACTGCCTGTTCGAGCACGGACTGAGCTTTTACGTTGAGACGAAAAAACACAGGATTCTGGTGGATACGGGAGCCGGCGATTCGTTTATCAGAAACGCGGACCGGCTTTTTGTGGATTTAAAGCAGGTGGATATGGCGGTTTTAAGCCACGGGCATTACGACCACGCCGGTGGAATCTCCGCCTTTGCCCAAATAAATCAAAAGGCCGTAATTTACATGCATTCTCTGGCGGGCGAACCGTATTTTCACGAAAAAGAAGGCAAATACCGGTATATAGGCATTGACTCCGAAATCTTAAGTCTGCCGCAGATAGTATTTACCAGGGGAGAGAAGCAAATTGACGACGGCATATTTCTTTTTGGCGACGTGCGGGGAAGGAAACTCTGGCCCTCGGGAAACAGGGAGCTTAGGGTGAAAAAAGAGGACGGATACTGTCAGGATGAATTTCTGCACGAGCAGTACCTTGTTCTGGAGGAGGACGGAAAAAGGGTTTTGCTCTCAGGCTGCGCCCACAACGGAATTTTGAACATTCTTGACAGATACCGGGAAATTTTCGGCTCTGAGCCGGACGCGGTAATCAGCGGATTTCATATGCAGAAAAAAGCCGGTTACACGGAAGAGGACATAGCGGTGATAAGGGAAATCGGAGAGAAGCTTAAAAAGAGCCGGACCCTGTTTTACACGGGGCACTGCACGGGGGAAATCCCTTTTTGGATAATGAAAGAGTGCATGGGAGAAAAGCTTCTGTACGTGCACAGCGGGGACGAAATCCTTTTGTAAAAACAGATGGAAAAATGCGGAAAACAAACCGGCTGACGTCTGCGGTCCTATGGACCGTAAATGCCAGCCGGTTTTATGAAATGCCGCAAAGCGGCTCACAGGTGCCTAACAATGATGTCTTCGGGAATGATGGGAGCCGTGGTGAGAGCTGCTGCGGCTGGGAGCACAATAGTTCCCGCTCTGACTGCCGCTCTGGGACGTACCATGGCAGGAATCACAGACATAACCGCAGGCGGCGCCTTCCCCGTAGACGCAGTTTTCATTATGCTCGTGCAGGCAGTTTAACTGTGATACGATGCAGCCGCCGGTTTCCGTACAGATATGGGTACAGTTTTTGCGGCATGCGTTTGAGTGAACATGGACACAGCTTGCAGAAAAATTGTAGCAGTCTTCTGTATGCGCGTGGGAACAGGCTGTTCCGGCCAGACATTCGTCCGTGTGCTCCAAGTGATGTCCGCACAGACCTGTAACGGTTGTCACATTTGCGTCAGGTGCGGCCTGTACCGGCGTACCGGGTACAACAAAAAGGATTGCTGCAAGAGAAAGAGCAGCAAAATTGCGTTTTGATAACAGTGCCATTTCCTTACTCCTTTTTTCGCAGACACATTCAGGCAAATTTTGCGGTGTCTGCAACTTTAAATTTCTTCTTCTATATTATAGGATATTTCCGGCGGGCTTTCAAGTCCCCCGTTGTAAAAATCCGTCGGAAGTGATATGATATTAAAACAGATACTCCATTATGCGCGGAAAGCGGCACGGAAATGAGGAAGACAATGGATAATTTTATGGACAAAATTACACAAAAACTGAATTCACAGGAAATTATTCGGGCGAACGCGGCGGCAGACGCGGCGGCGCTTGAAAATCTGGAAAAGCAGCTTACTTTGTTCAGGGACCAGATGCAGAGATATGACGACTGCCTTCAGGAAATGCGTAAGCTGAATCTGAAAAATATTGAAAGCGCTCAGGGTGTGCAGGAGCTGACTGCCAAAGCAAACGAAAAGCTGGACAAGACCCTGGAGACGGTAGAGACAGTGGAGACGATATCTGTTTCAAAGATTAAGGAAACGTCGGAGCGCTCCATAGACGGCATTAACAAGGCATTGAACGAAGGTCTGAAGAAGATTGCCGAGATTCAGGAAAATCCGGAAAACATCGAGAAGCTTACCAGAGATTTGGCCGATATACAGACAAAAACAGGGGAACTTTTCCAGAATCTGGAAGAGTACCTGCACACCGACAACGTAAAGGTTTACCGCAACGTGCAGGCGTCTATGATAGAGGAGCTTGACAAGCAGACGGCGCTTTTGCAGGAGGGACAAAACAACCTTACCCGTAAAAGCCAGGCTATGTTTGTCTGCGTAATCATAACCATGGTAATTGCGCTGACGAATATTGCAGTTACCTTTGCCAGAATTCTGGGATTATTTTAAGGGGTTGCCTATGAGTAAGCAAAGCTGGAAACCGGGCAATATGCTCTATCCCTTACCGGCGGTGCTCGTCACGGTTGCGGACAGAAGCGGAAAGCCGAATATCTTTACGGCTGCCTGGGCGGGAACCGTGTGCAGCGACCCGCCGATGGTCTCCGTTTCGGTGCGCCCTGAGAGGTATTCTCACGGAATAATAGAGGAAACAGGAGAGTTCGTCATCAATCTGACCACCGGGCGGCTGGTCCGGGCCACAGATTACTGCGGCGTAAAGAGCGGGAGGGATACGGACAAGATTAAAGATATGAAACTCCATCTTTTGCCGGGAGAAGCGGTAAAAGCCCCGCTTCTTGCGGAAAGTCCCGTGAACATCGAGTGCCGTGTGAAAGAGACTTTACGTCTGGGCAGCCATGATATGTATCTGGCGGACGTTTTGGCGGTTCATGCGGACGAGGCGTACATGGATGAAAAAGGGCGTTTTTTTCTGGACAAGGCGAAGCCTATTGCCTATTCCCATGGCGGCTATTACCTTCTCGGGGAAAAACTGGGAACCTTTGGCTACAGCGTAAAGAAACGCTGAGCTTTTAATCTTCGTCTAAAAAACTTCCCCGTACCACGGCGGAATCACCATACTTTTGCCGAATGGCGTCTAACGTTTTGTCAAGGGCAGCCAGTTTTTCCCGGGAGGGAAAAGCGGGGCTGTTTTTTGATTGGCGCGCAGGCGCTGACGGAATAAAAGCCGCCTGTGCGGCGGCGCCGGACGGAGCCGGAGGGTTCGCCGGAAGGATTCCGGTCTGGCCGAAATCAAAAAGGGAGAGCTGGGAAGGCTCCGATGGGTCTGCAAGCTTTGAGGAACGGACGCCGAGGAGGCGGATAGGGGAACCGTTCCACAACTCCCTGAACAACTGGCAGGACGCGTCGTAAATCACCCGGGAGATATCGGAGGGCGACGAAAGCGTCATCTGGTGGGAGGCGGTTTTAAAGCTGCTGTATTTGATTTCCACGCTAATCATGCCGGCAAGCTGCCCGGCTTTCCGAAGACGCCCCGCGACGCTGTCGGAGAGCGACAATAGATAGTGGAAGGCTTCTTTTTCTTCGGTCACGTCTCTGGGCAGAGTGATGGAATTGCCGATTCCTTTTGCCTCGGCGGGAACGGAGACGACAGTGGAATCGTCGATTCCGTTGGCGTATTCCCAGAGAAGCAGACCGTGGCTTTTTAAGTGGGAGACAATGATTTCCCGGTCGGTTTTCGCCAGGTCCCCTATGGTTTTAATTTCCAGCTTCCGCAGCGCCTCGGTGCTGGATTTGCCACACATATATAAGGAAGAAACTGGCATGGGCCACATTTTTTCACGGATTTCCCGGGTGTAAAGGGTATGCACCAGGTCGGGCTTTTTAAAATCAGAGGCCATTTTGGCAAGAACCTTTTTGTCGGAAATACCGATATTTACGGTAAAGCCGAAGCTGTCCCTGATTTTGTTTTTGATGGTCTGCGCGGCGTCGTCGGGGGAGGGGAAGCGGTTTTGTATGGAGGTAAAATCCAGAAAACACTCGTCCACGCTGAGTTGCTCGATATCCGGGCAGATTTCGGACAGAAAATGCATAAGTTCACGGCTTTTCTGATTATAAAGCTTATGGTCCGGGGATTCTATTACAAGGCCGGGACATTTCCTAAGCGCGTTTACAATGGGCTCTCCCGTTACAATGCCGTATTTTTTGGCGGGAATGGACTTGGCAAGCACCACGCCGTGGCGGCGTTCCATGTCGCCCCCCACAATAGCCGGGATTTTGCGCAAATCGGTATCGTCGCCGTTTTCAAGCCTTTTGAGGGAGCTCCAGCTCAGGTACGCGGAATTAACGTCGATATGAAAAATAATCTGCTCCATGCAAAGTCTCCTTTCCCGGTTTTCATTATTTCTATTTTATCATACTTTTTGGAAATTTTTTTGATTTAACACATCTTTACAAGTAAAATAATAACTGTTAGAATTAATCCGTTACAAAAATGTTACAAATTATGCATAATGGAGTCTGTCGTTTAATGAAAAAATTAACCTGTTATTATAAAAGATTAAACATTACAAATATAAGGATTGCGGTACTGGCAATTATTGTCAGTATATTTTTTCTCCCAACCTTTGTACCCTTTGAGAAATTGGGTAATAATATGTTTACGGTGATTTTGAACCGTCAGAACGTGGGAGTGGTTTCCTCGCCGGAGGATGCGGAGGAATATGTCCTTGAAGCCAGAAGAAGGATTGCCGCCGGAAGCGAAGAACTGGTGCTGGTTGAGAGCGACCTTCAAATTGAAGGGAGAGAGGTTTTATGGGGAAAGGTGGACGCCCCCGAAAAAATCATCGACGGTATGACGCAGGTACTGGCGGGCGATGTAAAGGAAACGCTGAAAAGGTCTTACGTTGTAAAAATCAACGAATATATGATTAATCTTGCCAGCCAGAGCGATGTGTACGCGCTTTTGCAGGCGGCTCTCGATAAGTATGACAGCGCGGACAGATATCAGGCGGAACTGTCCCTGGACCATTCGAGAGAATTATCCGCCCTTACCGCCGACGTCCGTACCACGGAGGAAGTGGTGGAGGAAACCCGGGAAGTCGTGAATATGGAAGCCGGAATCGCGGCGGAACTTGCCGCTGCATACGAGGCGTCAGAGCCGGAAGGGGAAATGGATTTTGAGGATTATGAACTGGGACTCATTTCCATGGAATACGGGGACTCGATTGAGGTTGTGGAGGCTTATCTTGGAGAGGAGGAGCTGACAGGTCTTAACGAGGCTATCCGTGAAGTGACCCAGGACGAGGAAAAGAACGGCGTTTACGAGGTGGTTTCGGGAGACACCCTTTCGGAAATCGCAATCAAAACCAACATTCCCATGGACAGGCTGATTGAGATGAACGCTTCCCTTGAGGATGAAAATTCCATGATAAGGGCCGGGGAAGAGCTCATTATCACGGTGCCGGAGCCAAAGTTGGCTGTGCTTCGCCAGGAGGAAATGTACTACGAGGAAGATTACGAGGAAGAGGTCATATATGTAGATAACGACGACTGGTATACGAACCAGAAGAAAACCCTTCAGGAGCCCTCGGCAGGCCACCGCAAGGTGATTGCGGTAGTGACCTTTGAAAATGACAAGGAAATCGAAAAGGAGATTATCAAGGAGGAGGTAACCTACAAAGCGGTTCCCAAAATCGTGGAGCGGGGAACCAAAATACCGCCTACCTATATCAAACCGATTTCCGGAGGACGGTTATCTTCCGGCTTCGGACGCAGAAACAGGCCCACAAAAGGGGCAAGCTCCTACCACAAGGGAATTGACTGGGCGACGCCCACAGGCACGGCCGTCAATGCATCCTGCGGCGGTACGGTGGCGAGAGCCGGATGGGGAAGCGGCTACGGATACGTGGTTTACATTAATCATCCGGACGGAAGGCAGACAAGATACGGGCATTTGAGCAAGGTGCTGGTATCTCCGGGACAGACAGTTTCACAGGGACAAAAGATTGCGCTCAGCGGAAATACAGGTGTCAGCACGGGACCTCATCTGCACTTTGAGATTCTGATTAACGGCACACAGGTAAATCCCTTCGATTATCTGAACTGATGTTTGATATTTACAAATGTTCATAATATGCTATAATTATGGGAGTGTTCAAAAGAAAAAGAATATATTTTAATAATTTTGATAATTCGACTTTTATATAGAGGTATATGATGGAACAGTATGCAATAAAGGGTGGTAATCCGCTGGTGGGCGAGGTTGAAATCGGTGGGGCCAAGAATGCGGCTCTCGGGATTTTGGCGGCATCCATTATGACGGACGAGACTGTTGTGATAGAAAATGTGCCGGATGTTCGTGATACTAACGTAATGATGAAGGCTATTGAAAGTATCGGAGGAATTGTTGAAAGTATTGACAGACATACGGTAAAGATTTCGGGAAGAACAATTGACGATGTAGTAATAGAGGATGGTTTTATCAAGAAAATACGCGCTTCCTACTATCTTTTGGGAGCGCTTCTGGGAAAGTATAAGAGGGCTCAGGTGACGCTGCCGGGCGGCTGCAATATCGGCCTTAGGCCAATCGACCAGCATATTAAGGGCTTCCGCGCTTTAGGGGCGGACGTTCGGATTGAGCATGGCCTGATTATCGCGGAGGCGGAGAGGCTGCGGGGTAGCCATATCTATCTGGACGTGGTTACCGTAGGCGCGACCATTGATATTATGATGGCTGCAGTGATGGCGGAAGGCCAGACAATTATCGAAAACGCGGCGAAAGAGCCCCACGTGGTGGACGTGGCCAATTTCCTGAACAGCATGGGCGCGGTGATTAAAGGCGCAGGAACCGATGTAATCAGAATCAAGGGAGTTCCGAAGCTTCACGGGACGGAGTATGTGATTATTCCCGACCAGATTGAGGCGGGGACTTTCATGTTTGCCGCAGCCGTGACGAAAGGGGACGTGACGGTTAAAAACGTAATTCCCAAGCATTTGGAATCCATCAGCGCCAAACTCATTGAGGTGGGATGCGAAGTCGAGGAGTCGGACGACGCCGTGCGCGTTGTGGCGGCCAAGCCCCTTACCCATACCCACGTAAAGACGCTGCCCTATCCGGGTTTCCCTACGGATATGCAGCCTCAGATTACGGTTGCCCTGGGACTTTCCAGAGGCACCAGCATTGTGACGGAAAGCATTTTTGAAAATCGCTTTAAATATGTGGATGAGCTTACCAGAATGGGCGCGAACATTAAAGTGGAAGGCAATACGGCGATTATCGACGGCGTGGGCAAGTATACCGGAGCGAGCATCAGTGCGCCCGATTTGCGCGCGGGAGCTGCCCTTGTGATTGCGGGGCTTGCGGCGGAAGGCACCACAACCGTTGACGATATCCAGTTTATTGAAAGAGGTTACGAGGATTTTCACATTAAACTCAAAAACCTTGGCGCGCAGATTGAAAAAATTGCTTCCGAGCGTGAGCAGAAGAAATTCCGCCTAAAGACGGGATAAAAACATGTTGACAAAACGGCAGTTATAGTGTAGTCTATATTGCAGATGTGAAAATAAAATAAAGTGCAGAATCTCTTATTCAGAGTGGTGGAGGTACAGAGGACCTGAGAAGCCACGGCAACCCCGGAAACGGAAGGTGCCTACCTGAGCGAGTAAGCAGCCGAAAGGCGAGTCGAACAATAAGAGGATTTGATTATCAGGTCCGCTTCTTGTGAGCGGATTTTTTTATGTTTGACGGAAGTATTATTGCGCCTAAGTCACATCTGTATACATTTTTAAATGCATAGATTTACGGAACCAATAAACAGCCTCTGCCGGGCCGTGCGCAAATCAGTTTTCGGGCGCATGTTCCTTGCGAATGAAAGAGGCGGAAATGGAATGGAGGAAAAGCAATGGAAAAACATTTATTTACTTCGGAATCGGTAACCGAAGGACATCCCGACAAAGTATGCGACGCTATCTCTGACGCGATACTGGACGCATGTATGGAAAAAGACCCTATGAGCCGCGTGGCCTGCGAGACAGCCACCTGTACGGGCTTCGTTCTGGTAACAGGCGAAATCACGACCAAGGCTTATGTGGACATTCAGAAAGTAGTGCGCGACACGGTTAAGGAAATCGGTTATACCAAGTCCGAATACGGCTTTGACGGCAATACCTGCGCGGTGCTGGTTGCCATCGACGAGCAGTCCGCCGACATTGCAATGGGCGTTGACAAGGCTCTTGAAGCAAAGCAGCAGGCTGGGGAAAAAGGCATGACAGACGATGAAATCGAGGCAATCGGCGCGGGCGACCAGGGTATGATGTTCGGATACGCCACCAACGAGACAGAGGAATATATGCCTTATTCTATTTCTCTTGCGCATAAGCTGGCTCTGCAGCTCACAAAGGTGCGTAAGGACGGCACCCTTTCCTACTTAAGACCCGACGGAAAGAGCCAGGTTTCCGTGGAATACGACGAGGCCGGAAAGCCCATCCGTTTAGAGGCAGTGGTTCTGTCCACACAGCATGACCCGGATGTGACACAGGAGCAGATTCACGAGGATATCAAAAAGTATGTCTTTGACCCGATTCTTCCGAAGGAGCTTCTGGATGACAATACAAAATACTTCATCAATCCCACGGGACGTTTCGTAATCGGCGGACCTCACGGAGATGCAGGTCTTACGGGACGTAAAATTATCGTGGATACCTACGGCGGATATGCCCGTCACGGCGGCGGCGCTTTCTCCGGCAAGGACTGCACAAAGGTAGACAGAAGCGCGGCTTACGCTGCCCGTTACGTGGCAAAGAATATTGTAGGAGCCGGCCTTGCCGACAAGTGTGAAATCCAGTTGTCCTATGCAATCGGCGTGGCACAGCCCACTTCCATCATGGTTGACACCTTTGGAACAGGAAAGCTTTCCGATGAAAAGCTGGTGGAAATCATCAGAGAAAACTTTGATTTACGTCCGGCTGGCATTATCAAAATGCTGGATTTACGCCGCCCGATTTACAAGCAGACAGCCGCTTACGGACACTTTGGCCGCAACGATTTGGATTTGCCCTGGGAGAGACTGGACAAGGCGGATGCGCTGAAGAAATATTTATAAGAAGAACTGAAGGTACAGCAGACTATATATGATTAAAAAGCCCCCTTTCCGGGAGACGGAGAGGGGGCTTTTGTGTGCTTTAACGGGGGATATATAGAAGCGGCAAGATAGGGATATCGAAAGCTTCTGTGAAATTAGATAGTTCATCCTAACATAAGGCATACGTGATTTCAATAAAACAGCAGGCAAAGTTTGTTGACTATAAGTTTTTTAACCATAGATTGACGCAGGCAGCCGGAAAAGGTTAGAATATAAATAGAGGGTTTTAAAAGGTGAGCCAAATATTGTATGGCGAAGAAAGCGCATGGTGAAGTATGGGGAAGATATTTAATGTAACAGGGGATTGTAAGCCGGATAAACATTATATGGTAGATATCAGCTTTCGTCTTAAACAAATTGAGAGATATGTGGAAAGAGGTGAATATCTGGCGATTAACCGTGCCCGCCAGTATGGAAAAACGACGACGCTTCGGGCGCTGAAAGCGTATTTGAAAGATAAATACTATATAATCAGCATGGATTTTCAGACTCAGATGAGCCATGCAAAGTTCGTCAATGAAAATACGTTTTCTGTTGCGTTTGCGAAGGCTTTTATTCGTATTTTGGAGAAAATGGATACTACGTTTCCGGAGAAAATGCGGGAAGCGGTAAAAGAGCTGGAAAGAGCAGTCAGGGAAAGCAGACAGGAGCTTGAACTGGTGGAACTGTTTCAGTATCTGAGCGATATTTGCGGGGCGGCGGATAAGCCGCTGGTTCTTCTGATTGATGAGGTTGACAGTGCGTCAAATAATCAGGTGTTTCTTGACTTTCTGGCACAACTGCGTGGTTATTATATTGACAGGGATAATACGCCTTCGTTCCAATCGGTAATTCT
The DNA here is from genome assembly GCA_910577445.1 of uncultured Lachnospiraceae bacterium. GTDB lineage: Bacteria > Bacillota > Clostridia > Lachnospirales > Lachnospiraceae > Suilimivivens. The sequence continues at coordinate 21,469 of CAJTMZ010000033.1, forward strand.
GGCTGGTGTATATGATATCAGAAATTTGAAAAGAAAATTTCGCCCGGAAGAAGACCATAAGATGAACAGTCCGTGGAACATTGCAGTGGAATTTAAGGAGGATATGAGCTTTTCCGAGAGGGAAATTGCCGGCATGCTTGAAGATTACGAAAAGGAACATATAACAGGAATGGATGTTAAACAAATATCCGAATTGATTTATGAATACACATCGGGATATCCTTTTCTGGTTTCAAGACTTTGTAAACTCATCGATGAAGAGGTTACAGGCAGTGAAGAGTTTCCCGAAGCTAAAAGGGCATGGACTTCTGCCGGTTTTCTGGAAGCAAACAGGATGCTCCTCGGAGAAAAGAATACGCTGTTTGAATCAATGGTAAACAGGTTATATGATTATGCGGAATTAAAGGAAATGATTTATTCCATTTTATTTGTTGGAAGAGAAATTACTTATAATGCGTTAAATCAGGCAATCAATATAGCACAGATGCTGGGATTCGTAAAGAATGAAAACGGCGTGGCCATAATTGCCAACAGAATCTTTGAAACGGTTTTTTATAATTTTTTTCTCTCATCTGCGGAAAATCAGAATACGGATATATATAAAGCGGCAATTCAGGATAAAAATCAGTTTATTTTTGCGGGCCGTTTAAATATGGATTTACTTTTAGAACGGTTTGCGGTACACTTTAACGATTTGTATGGGGATTTGCCGGATAAGTTTAAAGAAGAAGACGGAAGACGGTATTTTTTGCTTTATCTTAAACCGATAATTAACGGCACAGGGAATTATTATGTGGAAGCCCGGACCCGCAATATGGAACGGACGGATGTAATTGTGGATTATCGTGGGGAGCAAATGGTAATTGAGATGAAAATATGGCGGGGCAATGCATATAAAGAGCGGGGAGAAAGACAGCTTGCGGACTATCTGGAGCATTATCATTTGAAAAAAGGGTATATGCTAAGTTTCAATTTTAACAAGAAGAAGGAAATTGGGGTAAAACGCATTATTCTGGGCGATAAAGTTCTGATAGAGGCTGTTGTCTGAATGGAAGCATTTTAAAAGGCTGAGGTATTCAGCCGGATATGAAATATAGTTACCGCATTTTAAACACACTTAAAGGCAGCTTTAGGTGTGTTTTATTATTGCTATAAAAGGAAAGAAAGTCAGGAAGCAGCTCTTGTAATAGATTTCGAGGGCGCAGGCTATAAATGTCTGATTGTTCCCCAGCGAAAGGCGGTTGCCCTTTTCCTTCTGAAACTGATAAAAAGGCCGTTATGGCATCTGGGAAGAGAACGACAAAAAAGTACAGCTTAAAATTCTCAGATATCTATAAAATGACCCGGTAAGGACTTAAATGCGTCCGTTGAGAACCGCACGGAAATCTGGGAAAATAATTGCAGAACAGAAAAAGGAGGCAGGTGGAAATGAGAGCAGACAAAAAGGCCCGGCTTATGGCGCTTCCGGCAAGTCAGAGGAGTCTTGGGGCAAATTTTCGGAAATACTGGCCCTATTACGTGATGGTTCTTCCTGGGGTCATCTACATGATTATATTTAAGTATATCCCCATGCTGGGAAGCGTGGTTGCTTTTCAGGATTATTCCGTATATGAGGGAATCTTCGGAAGCAAGTGGGTAGGGCTTAAAAATTTCATTCAATTGTTTACTTATTCGGATTTTCAAAAAATATTTGTAAATACCCTGATACTGGGGGCGTATAAAATCATTTTTGTATTCCCGATTCCCATTGCGCTGGCCCTTATGATGAATGAGGTGCGGCAGGAAAAATTAAAAAAATCAATTCAGACGGCAGTTTATATTCCCTACTTTTTGTCATGGATTATTGTGGCGGAGCTGGTGTTTGACTTCTTTGGTTCAAACGGTATTTTCAACCAAATCAGGGGAATGCTGGGAATGCAGCCCATGTTAATCATGCAGCAGTCAAAATATTTCCGTCTGGTTTATGTGATTTCCTCTATCTGGAAAGAAGCGGGCTGGGGAACGGTGGTATACATAGCGGCAATCAGCGGAATCGACCAGTCTCTTTACGAGGCGGCGCAGATTGACGGCGCCAGCAGATGGCAGCGCATGACGAAAATCACCTTTCCGCTTCTGGTTCCTACCGTTGTCACATTGCTTTTGCTGAATATCGGAAGCTTTATGGATTTGGGATTTGAGCATGTATTCAGTCTGCTGACTCCCATGACTTACAGTACGGGAGACATTTTTGACACCTATGTTTACCGGGTGGGCATTCTGCAGGCGCAGTACAGCATTACCACAGCGGTGGGCCTGTTCCAGTCGGTGATAGGACTTGTGCTGGTGGTGTTTTTCAATAAGATGTCCAAAAAAATTTCAGAAGACGGAGGGTTATGGTAGGCATGAGAGCAGGAAAAAGAAAAGCGGCTCCGGGGGACAGGGTTTTTGGGCTGGTAATTGCGGCAGCGCTTTGTATCATAGCTATTGTGGCGATTGTTCCGCTGTTATCCGTACTGGCGTTGTCCTTCAGTTCAAAGAACGCGGTAAACATGAATGCGGTGACGCTGCTTCCGGTTGAATTTACCCTGGCGTCCTGGAAATGTATTTTTGGAAGAAGCGATATGTGGCGCTCCGCAGGGATTACTTTTGCCTCCACGGCAGTGGGAACGGTTCTTGCGCTTTTAATTACTGCCACCATGGCGTATCCTCTTTCCAAAAAGGAGTTCAAACTGTCCCATGTGCTTATGGTAGGAGTGATTATTACCATGATTTTTAAAGCGCCCATTGTTCCTTATTTCCTGACAATGCGTTCCATTGGACTTTACAATAATCCGCTGGTGCTGGTACTTCCCCATATTTTAAGCGCGTATAATCTGGCGGTTATGAGAACATTTTTTATGCAGTTTTCAAAGGAAATCGAGGAATCGGCAATGATTGACGGCTGCGGCCCTTTCCGCACTCTGTTTAAAATCGTTCTGCCGTCCTCAAAGGCAATTATTGCCACCATCGGGCTGTTCTACGGTGTGGTATTCTGGAATCAGTATCAGCATCCGCTTTACTTTATTCAGGATACCAATCTTTACCCGCTGCAGATGAAGGTGCGGCAGTTTATCAATGAGGGAACTGAGCTGCAGACTTTGTCGGTGAAGGCAAACGTGAATTATACGGACCGTTCCCTGAAAGCGGCGATTGTAGTTTTTGCGATTCTGCCCATTATTGCGATTTATCCCTTTATCCAGAAGTATTTTGAAAAGGGAGCCATGCTTGGCAGCGTAAAGGGCTGAGTGTAAACGCAGGCTTCGGCAGGATGGAACTGCGGGGCATGTGTCTGCTTGAAGAATATTAAATCAAACGTAAGGAGGAATCAACATGAAAAGGAAACAGTTAATTGCAGGTTTATGCGCAGGGGTGCTGATGGCGTCCACGCTTTTCGGCTGCGGTGCAAAAAATGATGCAAAAGGAGAAAATCAGGCGGCGGGTTCGCAGGACGGGGAGAGCCGGACTGAGGAAGCAGCCGGGGAGGCGGGCAGCGCGGCGGACGACGGCGACGTGGAAATCTGGGGAGTCAACGAAGGCTATCTGGCGGTGGAAAAAGGAAGTGAAACCTACCAGTTTTACAAAGACTTAATTGGCGTCGGCATTATTCAGCCCTATGTGGAGTGGAACGGCGGGACAACCTATCAGGAGCAGTTAAACTTACGGATTGCGGCAGGAGAGATGCCGGATATGTTTAATCCCGTAAACGGAATGGAAGCGGACCTGATTGCCAGCGGCGCGCTGCTTGATTTGACAGACTTACTCCCCGAATACGCGCCCAATTACTGGAATGCTGTTCCGGAGGAAATCTGGGACGCCATGCGGGCAAATGACCCCAGCGGGGAGGGGAGAATTTATACTATTCCTCAGGTGATTAATTATGGAAGAAACTGCCCTATGATTCGCAAGGACTGGCTGGATAATCTGGGACTTTCCATGCCAACAACCCAGGAGGAATTTGTGGAGGTACTGCGGGCGTTTAAAAACGACGACCCTAACGGAAACGGTATGGCGGACGAAATTCCCACCGGAGGACGGGCCGAGGCAAGATGGATGAATCAGCTCTTTGGCATGTACGGACTTGCCATGTGGGAGGGATATCCTCAGTGGGATATTTACGACGGCGAACTGACCTATGCAGGGGTTACCCGGAATATGCGGGACGCGCTGGAATGGATTGCGGCGCTGTATGCGGAAGGTCTGCTTGACCCGGAGACTCTGCTGAACGATAAGGCGGCATGGGACGGTAAGATTAACTCCGACAGGGTAGGGATTTGGGAGCACATTCCGCAGGAGTGCTACAACACGGCGGAGACAATTAAGGACGCAACGGGAACAGAGCCTGAAATTGCAATTCTGCCTGCCATTTCAGCACCGGGGTATGAGGGCTTTTATACGGCAAGAAGAATTAACGGCGTTGGTTTTGTGGTTGCCAACACGGATGATGAGAAGAAAATCCAGAACATTATGAAGGTTTTAAATGCATATGCGGATACAGAGCTGTGGAACACTATGTACACCGGAGTGGAGGGTATGCACAGCGAAATGGTTGACGGAGTTCTGACCCGCAAGCCGGACGACAAGGCCACCATGCAGAAGCTGGTGCTTGAGCCTTGGAATGTGATTGCAACCGTTGATTTCCAGGTAGACCTTCTGGAGGGGCAGAAGACCCCCGAAAGAGAATGGGCGATTTCCCAGGCCGTCAGCAATCTTAAGGAGAGCCAGAAGTATGTAAGGCCCATGGCGGGAGACGGAATCCCCTCCTCCGTCTATGCGGATTATCCTGATATCAATAACAGAACGCTTTTCGTTGAATACGCGACGAAAATTATTACCGGAGAATATTCCATTGACAAATTCGACGAGTTTGTAGAAAAATGGTATGCAACCGGCGGTGAAGAAGTGACGAAGCTTGCGAGACAGTGGTACGCATCCGTAGCGAAGTAAAACCAGGTATATTGTCCCGGGGAGAAACACTGTGGGGTTTCTTTTCCGGGACTTTTTCCCGCAGGCGTCTTTGGCCGGTTCAATAGTGGAAAAAAGATGTGTTGGACTGGACTTTGCACGGCAAAGACTGCCGTGTTATCCGTTGCGAAAGGAGCTGTGTATGAAGAAAATCATGGATTTTTTGAAAAATACAAAGCTGCGGAACAAGTTGCTGCTCAGTTATCTTGCGGCGTGTCTGATTCCGCTTTTGATTACCACGGTTTTTATTTTTCGGTTTTCCGTAAAAAATATGGAAGAGGAATCCATGGAACTGGCACGTTTATACAGCTCCCAGATTGTGACGAATATTGACAGATTCATGGACGAATACGGAAGAATCACTAAGGCGTTTCTGGTGGACAACGACATGCTGGCAGATATCAGCAGGATGGAGAAACCCTCAATTTATGAGGAGGTGGAGAACCGGATGCAGGTGAGAAGGCTCCTTATGCGGGTTTCCCTGATGAGCCCGGATGTGGACAACATTATGTTTCTGGCGGCAAACGGCTCTTTTTACCAGTACAACAGCAGGGGAGAGATTGTGAATCAGGGCATCCTCCGGCAGCAGGATTGGGTGGCGGAACTTTTGCAGGCAAAAAGCGTGCTGATGGTGACGCCGGCGCATCTGAAAAATTATTATGAGACGGAGCACGAGGATATTGCGGTAACAGTGGGACGGAGGATTTTTGACTATACCGGCCGGGAAACGGGGCTTTTGCTCATTGATGTGAATCCGGAAAAGCTGGTGGAAATGAACGAGACCTTTCAGACAACCAGAAATAATTACCGCATCCGTATCAGGGCGGCCAGAAAATCCGACGGGGCGGTACTTTATGATTCGGATGTGATTAGCGGAGAAAGGACATGGCAGGAGGTCATAAGCGCTCTGGAGGAGATTTCCGCAGACGAAAAGGAATATATTGTGCTGCGGGAGGATACCCATAACGGGGAAATCACGGTGGAGGCAGTGATTCCAAGGACCCATCTTATGGCGAAGGCGTCCCGGATTACGGCGGTATCGCTGATTGCCATCGGCATTTCCGTCTCGATGATTATCGGGCTGTCCGTGATTTTAAGCCGGACGATTTTAAGGCCGATTACGGAACTGCAGAGGAAAATTGAGCGCATGGGGGATGGAGAATACGCCGGAGTGGAAGCGGAAATTACTTCTGACGAAATCGGGATATTGATTCAGCATTACAACCATATGGTGGAGAAAATCCAGAACCTGATAAACGATGTGTATGTGGCGGAAATCAGGCAGAAGGACGCAAAGATTATGGCCCTGCGAACACAAATCAATCCCCATATGCTCTATAACACGCTGGAATCCATCCGCATGAAAGCGCTGGTCAGGGGCGATACGGAAGTGGCGGAAATGATTAAGATTCTGGCGAAAATGTTCCGGGCAAGCCTTGGAAAGGATGACAGCCACAACACTGTCCGGACGGAGCTGGAATACGTAGAAAACTATGTGAAGCTGCAGAATGTCCGTTTCCAGGGGATTTTTGAGTATAGATATGAAGCGGAGGATGCGATTCTTGACGTTCCCGTCATGCCGCTGGTGTTTCAGCCCATTGTGGAAAACTGCATTGAACACGGTTACCGGGGACATCACGAAAAGCTGAAAATTGAGCTGGAACTTACAAGGCTGAACGAGAATACCATTTCCGTGATTTTTAAGGACAACGGCAGAGGAATGCCAAAGGAGAAACAGAAAAAGCTGCAAAGCGAGCTGACGTTTTCGGAACATAACCGTATCAGCCTTGCGGACGGGGCTGACGGGCAGGATAAGAGCATCGGGCTGAAAAATATTGCGGAGAGAATTTCTCTGCGTTTTGGCAGGGAATATTTTGTGAAGATACTGGAAAGCGGAGAAGAAGGGACTGTGATTGAGATGCGGCTTCCCATGCAGGAGGGGAAAAGATAATGTTCACAATTTTACTGGTAGATGACGAACGGGGAATTTCGGAGGGGCTTCGGTTTATTTTACAGTCTGCGGGAAAGGACTGGAAAATTGCCGGAATTGCCGAGGACGGGCAGGAAGGATTTGAGATGGCAGCGGAAAAAAATCCCGATATCATCATATCCGATGTGAGGATGCCCATTATGGACGGTCTTGCCATGATTGAAAAGCTGCAAAGCGCGGGCAGCAGCGCAAAATATATTCTGCTCAGCGGTTATTCGGATTTTGAATATGCCCGTCAGGGAATCCGGCTCGGGGTGAAATTTTATATCTGCAAACCTGTGGAGGAGGAAGAACTGTTTGAGGCTATGGATAAAATCTGCGCGGAAATTGCGGAGGAGAGAAACGAAAGGCAGCAGCTTATGAACCTGAAGCATCAGGTGGCGGATTTTGAAAAAAGCAAAAAGGAGATTCAGCTTTTCAGGCTTCTGACAGGGGAGATGAGAGCGGAGGAAGCAAAAACCGTTCTTGTGGAATATATGATTCCCACGGACGCCGTCTCCTTTTTCGTTGCCTTGTGGGAATGTAACGGCAGGGATTTCCTTTCACGGGAGTATTTTGAAGAACTGAAAAAAGAGGCTGCGATGCGGCTGAGGGAATATACCTGCGTGGAAATCGTTAGAATTTCAGGTATCCGGGCTGCTGTTGTTATTGCGGAATATGATATGCTGCAGGAAGAACAGCTTGCAGGAAAGCTTTCCATCTTAAAAGAGTATATGGAGGAAAAATATGACATTCCTGTCAGTATTGGAATCGGAAACGCAAAGGATTCTTATAAAGAAATAGCGGACTCTTATGAAAACGCAGCTATTGCCTTAAATAATAAAGTGATACAGGGAATCGGCTCCATAATCTGTTATTCTCAGATGACAAAAGGCGCGTGCAGCAGGGTGACGATGACAGAGGAGGAAATCACAGAGCTGGAGCGTGCGTTGAACGAGGGGAACGATGCGGCGTGCAAAAGGATTGTACGGAAAATGTTTCAGAAGATACGGCAGCAGGAAGGGCTTACCTTATTTGATTTGCAGATGCAGAGCATGAACCTGATTCTGGCAGGTATGCGTACCATGCCTTTTATGCAGTTTCAATTAAACGAATATGTGGGCCGTAACATTTTATCTCTGGAGAGTATATCCCGTTTCCACACCATAGAGCAGTTGGAAAACTGGATGACCAATATTATGACGGGGATTATGGAAATCCGGCAAAGTCAGGACGCCAATAAGCGTCAGGATGCAATCCGGCAGATTAAGGATTATATAAAGGCTCATTACACAAAGGAAATCAGCTTAAACGAGCTTGCGGGAAAGTTTTTCCTAAATCCCTATTATTTAAGCCAGATGTTCAAGAAAAAGACAGGAATGACCTATCAGAGCTATGTCACATCCCTTCGGGTGGAGAGGGCAAAGCAGCTTTTCCGGGAAAAGGATTACAAGGTATACGAGGTCTGCGAGATGGTAGGGTACAGCGATACCGCATATTTCAGCAAAGTGTTTGAAAAGGCGGAGGGGTGCAAACCCAGCGAGTACCGCAGGATGATAAGAGGAGAGATATGAACGATAAGATTAAGAAATTATTGGAAAACAGAGGCGGCAATTATATTCTGCCATTCTTCTGGCAGCACGGAGAGGAAGAATCGGTTCTTCGGGAGTATATGGAGGCGATTTACAACTGCGGAATCGGGGCGGTGTGTGTGGAGAGCAGGCCCCACCCGGATTTCTGCGGCCCTAAGTGGTGGAATGACATGGATGTCATTTTGGATGAGGCAAAAAAGCGGGGAATGAAGGTTTGGATATTAGACGACAGCCATTTCCCCACCGGTTACTGTAACGGGAAAATGGCACAGGAGCCAATAACCCTCCGCAGACAGAGCGTAACTTATAAGACTGTGGGGGAGGCGAAAGGAGGAGAGGAAATCATACTGGATAAAACCATTTGCGAAAAGCCGGAACCTTTTGTGCCCAACGCCTATGAAGCCGCAATGCTTCCCGACCCGGAAATCTTTGACGACGATGTGTTTCTGGGCGTCACGGCGGTAAAAAAGGGAGGAAGAAGCGCGGAGGATATTGTGGCGCTATATGAGGAAGAGGATTTCGGGAAAAGGTACAGCCGTATTTCTTTCCGCGCGCCGGAAGGAGAATGGACGCTCTATGCCTGCCATCTTACCAGAAACAGAGGTCCCCACAGAGATTATATGAATATGTGTGATGCGGAGTCTGTCCACAAGCTGATTGAAGCCGTTTATGAGCCTCATTACGCCCATTATAAGGAAGAGTTTGGCGGGACAATCGCCGGATTTTTTTCGGATGAGCCGGAAATCGGAAACGGCCACATTTATGAGACGGGAAAGACGATGGAGGAGATTTCGGACCAGCCCTGGAGCAGGGAAATAGAGGCGGAACTTAAAAGAAGGTGGGGGAACGGTTACAGGAATTATCTTCCCCTATTGTGGGACAAGGAATTTGAGGGCGGGCTGAAGGCAAGGGTGCGCTATGATTTTATGGATACCGTGACAAGATGCGTGGAAAGGGATTTTTCTTATCAGCTCGGGGACTGGTGCCGGGAACGCGGCGTGGCCTACATTGGCCATATGATTGAGGACAATAACCAGCATTCCAGAAGCGGTTCCAGCCTGGGCCATTTTTTCCGGGGGCTTGCCGGACAGGATATGGCGGGTATTGACAATATTGGCGGGCAGGTGATGCCCCAGAGGGAGGACGACTGTGAATACTGTTATAAAAACCGTATCAGAGACAGCGTATTTTACCATTATGCTCTGGGACGGCTGGCGGCCAGCGCGGCAGCCATAGAGCCGCTTAAAAAGGGCAGGGCGATGTGCGAGATTTTCGGGGATTACGGATGGGCGGAGGGCGTGCGGTTGGAAAAGTATCTGGCCGACCATTTTATGGTGCGGGGAATCAACCGTTTTGTGCCTCATGCCTTTTCCCCGAAGGCGTTTCCCGACACGGACTGTCCGCCTCATTTTTACGCCCACGGAAATAATCCGCAGTACCGGCATTTCGGAATGCTTATGCGGTACATGAACAGAATCTGCGAGCTATTAAGCGGTGGCAGACAGATAAGCCATGTTGCGATTTTGTACCATGGAGACGCTGACTGGGCGGGAGGAAAGTGCATGTTCAGCCAGGTTCCGGCGAGGGAGCTTGCCGACTGCCAGATACAGTATGACTTTATTCCGGCGGACGTCTTTACGGAGGAAAAATACCACACGGTTTTGGGAAAAACTCTGAAGATACACCGGCAGGAATACAGGGCGCTTATTATTCCCGAGACCACGTATGTGACGGCGCGGACGGCAAAGGCCGCGGCGCATCTTGCCAAAGCGGGATGCTCCGTGTTTTTTGTCAACAGTTTTCCTGTGGGTATCTGCCACGGAAACGGCACGCTGGCGGAAGGAATTTGCGAGGAGGAAGACGAAGCCTGTCTGGAAGCCTTAAAGAACTGTCAGGTTGTGTCTGTCTCGGAGCTCTCCGAAAAAATGCTTTTTTTGCAGATGGCCGATGTACGGCTCTCCCCAAAGGAGCCGCTTATTCGGGTGCTCCATTATGAAAACGGAAGCGACTTGTTTTATTTTGTGAATGAGGGTTCGGAAACCTATGAGGGGACTGTTGCCGTGAACTGCGTGGGAGAATGCTATGCTTATAATGCGTGGGATAACAGGTTGGAGAGAATCGGCAGGGAAGACCTTTGTCCGGAAAGAGACTGCCGGGAAACCGGCGGCGGTAAGCCTGGTGCGGCCGCCGGAGGCAAAGACGGCACAAGGCTGAAAGTTTATTTAGAAGCGGGGAAAAGCCTGATAGTGTTATTTGACCATGCGGACAGGGAGCCGGTGCGGCCCGTTGGCTGGCCGGAGGAAGCGCATAGAGAATTTGAGCAGTCCGACGAGGGTCTGCGGCTGGAGGAAAGAAAGGGAAGGATTCTGGCAAACGGGTGGCGGAGAAGTCTGTGCGGAGCCATTGAATATCCTTCCTTTTCGGAGGAAAAGGAGGTGTCCCTTCCGGATTTTGTGGAACGGGAAAAACCGGATTTCGGAGGTTTTGTGAGATATGAAAAGAGTTTTGAGCTGACGGGGGCGGAAAGTGCGTCAGATAAAATTATTCTGGAAATTACAGACGCGGCGGAGGCTGTGGAAGTTTTTGTAAACGGCGTCAGCGCAGGTATCCAGATAGTTCCGGCATTTCGCTATGACATTGCCGGTCTGGTAAAAGAAGGAAGCAATACTCTTGCCATTGAGGTGGCGACCACACTGGAGCGGGCGGTGCCCACCGTCACAAAAGTTCCGGGAGCGGTGATTTTGCCGCCCGCTAATCACTGTGGGATTACGGGGGAGGTGAGATTATATATCAGGTAGCAGAACCTGAAATGAAAAGGGCTATGGTCAGTTGTAATTTCAGGTTCCTTTGCGCAGAATATTCAGATACGCTTCATAGGCAAAGGTACGGTTTCTGCTGCTGTCAGATGTTTGTACCAGAATACCTGCATCCACCAAACGGTTAACTGCGCCGGATGTGGTATTAAAAGTAATGCCTAAAGCCTCAGCCGTTTTTCGAATCTCAATAATAGGATTGGACTCCAGGTAGTTGAAAACCAGCATAGCATTTTTTGCTGCACGGCCCAGCCTGGAAATTATGGCTGCATTTGCATCATGGAGAACAATCAACTCATCGATTGTTGCAGTTGCATCTTCGGCAGATTCCATGATAGCTTGAAGGAAGAAACTGACCCACTGTTCGTAGTTTCCTTTAGTTCTTACTTCGGTCATGCGGTCATAGTATTCCACACGATTTTTTTTAAGAAAATAGGAAATATAGAGAGCCGGAGTGGTGAGGACTTTCTTCTCCATCAAAAACAGTGTAATCAGCAAACGTCCAACACGGCCATTTCCGTCAAGGAAGGGATGGATGGTTTCAAACTGATAATGTATCAATGCTGCTCGGATTAAGGCATCAAGCTCATCGTCAGCATTGATATATTTTTCGAGATTCGACATGGCATCCGACATATCATCAGGAGACGGAGGAATGTATCGAGCATTTTTAAGTATGCTGCCTTGACCTCCAATCCAGTTTTGTGAATATCTGAACTCACCGGGACTTTTTTCCTGGCCTCGTACTCCTTGCATCAAAACTGCATGGGTTTCCTTAATTAAGCGATTACATAATGGAAGTGTCTGCAAACGCTCGATTGCAAACTCAGTCGCTTTGATGTAATTTACGACATCTGCAACATTACGGTTTGTGTTAGCGTCCAGCATTGGATTAAGAACATCTTCTAAGGTTGCCTGTGTACCTTCAATCTGTGAAGACATCAATGCTTCTTTGCGTACATACATAGATACGAACAATTCAACATTGGGAATACGGGTAGCGATACTTTCCAAAACGGCGAGCTGAGAATTTGCTTTTACGAGTAAACCTACAATATTCTCAGTCAGTTCGATAGGAGGAACTGGAGGCAGAGGGTTCGGAACGAAAGATTTGTATGCCATTTCGCCCGATAAATTTGATTTATAATGACCTGCACGGTTATTCATAAGAGTCGCTCCCTTCGTGGAACTTGAAATATATGCGTCTACCATACCTCTGTTATTTCAATAAGTCAATCGAACTTGAAATAAAGAAACAAAATATTTATTTTTATTTCATTTTTAACCGATGCAGGACAGCTTATACTCATATAAACAGAATACCCCGCTTTCACCCGGCTGCTCAATGAATTTTCCGCTGCCGCGCTATCTCAGCTCTTCCATCAAAAAACTCTCGGTTCTCAGGGCGCAGTAATACCTGCCCTTTTCCGCCGTGAATTTCAGCACGCAGTAATCAGGGTCCGTCACTCCCTGACGGTAGTATATAATGTCTTTCTCGTGCCACAGCTCCTTTTTGCTATCCGCATCCTGCAAAACCTCCATAGTACCTGTCAGCATAAGGCCCTCATATTTAAAGCGCCCCCTGTTGTAGAAATAAATACTTGCCTTTGGATTTTCCATATACTGCTGCGCGCGCAGGGAAGAGGTGTTGGTGGAAAAATAAAAACTGTCGCCATCTATTTTTCCGGGAGCGAACATGGCTTTTATGTTGGGAAAGCCGTCCGCGTCTATAGAAGCCACAAAGGCCGTCTTTTGTTTTTCTATAAAATCAAAAATCTGCTGTCGTGTTTTCATCAAAGTTCCTCCTTTGCTCGGCGCGTGTCAGTGTGTCAAGGATTTTTGCCAGACAGGCTTCAAATTCCTCTCGTTCTTTATCGGAAAAGTCCTGATAAAACAGTGCGTTCATTTTCCGGGAGACTTCTTCATATTTTTCCTGCAAAGAACGGGCGTATGCTGTAAGGGAGATGATGGTCTGGCGTCGGTTTTCCGGGTTTATGTGTCTTTCCAGAATATTTTTCTTCACCATTCCGTCTACTACGATGGAAACGGTATTTTTGGCAAGGGAGGTGGCACGGCTGATTTCGCTTATGGTGAGGCAGTCTTTCTTCCACAGGACAAAGAGAATCCGTCCCTGGCCGCCGCTTAATTCTATGCCGTTTTCCGTCAGAAGCTTTTCAAAAATCCTGTCCTGAAGCTGTTTAATCTGCGTGATATAAAATCCGCCTCTGGTTTCCATTTTATCTCCTTTAATCCAATTGGAATAGTTCTATATAGAATGATTTTAAAATAACATACCCGGGGGAAAAAGTCAATCGTCCCTGGTAAATTCCACGGAAATCAATTTTCAGATTCCGTTGAGAGTATGCAGAGTCAGAAAGGCTGTCAACCCGGAATATTTCTTCGTCGCCGC
>CAJTMZ010000034.1:0-24281 GCA_910577445.1 uncultured Lachnospiraceae bacterium
CCGCAAGATTGGTAAATACCGGCGCCTGATACTTGCGGGCCAACCCGGCGATTTTTTCAAGCAGTTCTCTGGAACAGGTGTATTCCGCATGAAATCCCAGGATATAGGACTGCAGAGGGCTCTTTTTATTCAGCTTTTGGTACATCTCTTCCACCAGTTCGGGGGACTGGCTGAAATTATTCACGCCCCCGACCTGAACGCACCGCATACCCATATCGTCAAAAGCGTCCGCGATAGATTCCGGGGTCAGGTACATATCGAAAACTCCAGTGATTCCGCTGGTCAGATATTCCAATATTGCCAGCTTTGACAGTTCGTAAACATCCTCCGCCGTCATTTTTGCTTCCACGGGAAAAATTCTGTTGTTCAGCCACTCACTAAGAGGCAAGTCGTCCGCGTAAGAACGCAGAAGCGTCATTCCCGAATGGGTATGCGCATCCTTAAAGCCCGGCATCAGAAGGTTCCCCTTACAGTCAATCTCCCTGTCAAAGGTAATTCCCTTTACGTCCGGAGAGTCCGGATGGCCGATTGTGCCGCCGGCTGGGCCCACATAGAGAATTTTTTCATCCTGCGTATGGATTTCTCCCTCAAATATGTCCCTGTTTTCCTCCATGGTGAGAATTTTTGCATTATAAAATCTTATGTTCATTCCAATCTCCGTCTGAATATATTTTCATTCATTCAAATATCCGTGAACCTGTCCCGAGCTTCCGCTTTCCGGACTTTTTCACGGGTTTAAATTTTCCGGCCCGAAGCCCTCCGGCAGAAGCTCCTTTAAAGTAAACACTTTATAGTCCTGTTCGCTTTTTGCAACAATCACAAGAAACGTATCGTCCTTTGCAAATTCCCGCATAACCTGCCTGCAAACGCCGCAGGGAAAGGCATACTGCACAATTTCCCCCGCCGGGCTTCCGGCCACCGCAATCGCCTTAAACCTGCGCCATCCCTCGCTGACAGCCTTGCTGATGGCAGTCCTCTCCGCGCAGATGGAGGGCGTGTAGGCGGCGTTTTCAATGTTACAGCCGGTATAAATTCGCAGTTCGTTGGTCAGCACCGCAGCTCCCACCAGATAACCTGAGTAGGGAGCGTACGCCTTATTTCTTGCTTCTATTGCCGAGCGAATCAGTTCCGTTACCGGTATATCGTTTGTTTTTGATGTATCCATAGAGTTCATCTCTCCCCGACAGCAAATATCATTTTGGCCAAAATATCATTTCATGCAAATGATGCAATTGATTCCGTGATAAGCTGACGGAAAAGCGGCGCCGCCTTGTTGGAAGCCTCCTGAACTTCCTCGTGGGTAAGAGGGTTGTCCGTCATGCCGGCGGCCAGATTTGCCACGCAGGAAATCCCGCAGATTTTCATTCCCATATGGTTGGCGGCGATTGCCTCCACTACGGTACTCATTCCCACAGCGTCCGCGCCAAGGCCGCGGAGCATCCTGATTTCCGCGGGAGATTCAAAGGAGGGCCCTGTTAACTGCACATAAATTCCTTCATGCAAAGGAATACCGCATTCCTTCGCCGTCCGGCGAATCACGTCCTGAAGTTCCGGGTTATAAACCTTGCTCATATCCGGGAAACGAACTCCCAGCTCGTCGATGTTCGCGCCCACCAGCGGGTTTGGCGCAAAGCTGGAAATATGGTCTTTAATGAGCATGAAGCTGCCGGCGGAAAAGGACGGATTGATTCCCCCCGAGGCATTGGTCAGAAACAGGATTTCCGCTCCCATCATTTTCATAAGGCGGGCAGGAAGAACCACGTCCGAAATGGGATATCCTTCATAATAATGAACTCTTCCTTTCATGCATACCACAGGCACGCCCTTCACATAGCCGAAAATGAACTTTCCGGCATGTCCCGGAACGGTGGATACCGGAAAATCCTCGATTTCGCTGTAATCAATCTCCGCTTTCACGTCCATGGTATCCGCGTAATTGCCAAGGCCCGAGCCAAGCACAAGCGCTACCTTCGGCGTTAAGGGAATCTGTTCTTTGATGCTTTCATAACATTTTACAACTTTTTCGTATACCTGATTCATATTCGTCCTCCAAAATATTTTATGAATACTGTTTGTCGATTCTGTAATACTTTAGCATATAGTACCACAGAATCATGGTTGGGGCAAGAATTGCGCACAAAAATACCGGACCTGCATGAGTATTGCTTTTTGGCAGGCCCGGTGATTCCGGAAACTTTCCGTATATTTTATATGATAATACAGACCATTCCTCCATTGGAATCGTTCACTATCTTCTGCATGGTTTCCTGTAATTTCAACTGGCTTTCGTCCCCTATCATTGTAAGTTTCCCTGTAATCCCGTCGTTTACAAGCTGTTCCACGGATTTTCCGAAAATATTCGTCTCCCAAATGCCGGCTTCGCTCTGACTGGAATCCGAAATAAAGCGGATTAAATCCTGAGCCTGCTCCTCGGAGCCCACAATAGGAGAAATCTCCGTTTCGATGTTGGCGCGTATCATATGGATGCTGGGGCTCTCCGCCCGGATTTTCACGCCGAATTTGTTGCCGTGCTTGATGACCTCCGGCTTATCTAATTTGATTTCGCTGCGCTCCGGCGTCACCACCCCGTAGCCTTTTTGTCTGACGGAATCAATGGCATGAAGCACTTTTACATACTCCTTCTTCATCTTTGCCATTTCTTTCAGCACGGACAGTAAGTGGTATTCGTTGTCAATCTTCTCGCCCACCATTTCGCTGAGCATCTCGTAATAGTAAGCGTCGTCCACGTCAAGCCAGACTTTCACACACCCGTTGGACATGTCGATGCCGTCCATCTTGCATTTTTTGATAAAAGGGCCTTCCAGGGCGACCGGATTGTTTTTCACGTCGCGGATGCAGTTGTACTGCTTCATAATCTCCTTGACGCGCTCAATCAAATCCACCTTCATACTGTGGTTTGCCGGCAGCATTTCCACCCATTTGGGCATATAAAACTCAATCATGGTCAGCGGAAATTCATACAGGATATTCTCGAGGATTTGATTGATGTCGTCCTTTTTAAGCTGCTCGCAGTTGACGGCCATCACCGCCACCCCGTATTTGTTTTCGATTTCATTCGACAGTCTCGCCGCCTCTTCGCCGTAGGGCTTTGCGGTGTTCAAAAGCACCACAAAAGGTTTTTTCAGCTTTTTCAGCTCTTTAATCGTGCGTTCCTCGGCCGCCATATAGTTTTCTCTGGGAATATCTCCGAAGCTTCCGTCGCAGGTCACCACAATACCTATGGTGGAATGGTCGTTAATCACCTTTCTCGTTCCGATTTCCGCCGCCTGCGTAAAAGGGATTTCCTCCGCATACCAGGGCGTCTTTACCATACGCTCCGTCTCGTTTTCCATATGGCCGCTGGCGCCGTCCACCATGTAGCCGACGCAGTCAATGAGCCGCACTCTGGTTTCAATGCCGTCTCCTAAGGTCAGCTTCGCCGCTTCCTTGGGGATAAACTTGGGCTCTGTGGTGGTGATGGTTTTTCCTCCCGCGCTCTGGGGAAGCTCGTCAACCACCCTTTCTTTTTCATAGGATTCTGTCATATTGGGCAGAACCATCAAGTCCATAAATCTCTTGATAAAGGTGGATTTTCCCGTCCGGACCGGACCTACCACCCCTATGTAAATTTCTCCGCCGCATCTTAGCTGAATATCATTGTATAAGTCATATTCTTTCTTTACATTTATGTCCATAAAATTACCCCTTCCATACTTAGTTAAATGTATGAAGGGGCAAATCAGTTTATTACCGTTTTTCAGAAAAGATATAATTGCTTTCCGTTCTCCCGCAGCCATTTTTTGTACTGCAGGTAAGCAGGGCAGATGCTTTCCACCAGATGCCAGAAATCCGCCGAATGGTTCATATGCACGAGATGGCACAGCTCATGGATTATCACATAGTCGCACACCGGCTCCGGCGCCATGAGCAGCCGCCAGTTAAAGTTCATGTTTCTTTTGCTGCTGCAGCTTCCCCACCGGCTTTTCTGGTCCTTAATCCGAATATCCTGAAAGGAAACGGAAAGCCTTTCGGCAAATTCTCCGGCTTTTTCCTGAAAAACCACAGCCGCTTCCTTTCGGTACCATTTCTCCAACTGGTCTCTCCGGTATGCATAATCCGCCTCATAGGGAACCCACAAAAGCAACAGGTCCATAGCCATCTTTACCCTTGCCCGGCTCCGCTCCTCCCGAATCACCCTTAAAGTGCGGGCCTCTCCCAGATAATACAGCGTGTCGCCGTTTTCCAGTTTCAGTTTCATTTCAATATAATTCTGCGGAAGTTCTTCTTCCCTCTTTTTACCACCGCGCCCTCGCCGGTAAAGGTTTCCCTGCCAAAGGCCGCTTTCACGTCCGTCACTTTTTCATTTTCAAGGGTTACGCCGCCCTGTTCGATAGCGCGTCTTGCCTCGGAGCGGCTGGCCGTCAGTCCCGCTTTGCAGAGCACGGAAATCATATCGATGCTTCCCTCCGTGAAATCCTCTTCCGTAAGCTCGGTTGTAGGCATTTCCGCCGCAACGCCTGCGCTGAAAAGGGCCCTTGCGCTCTCCCTTGCCTTTACGGCTTCTTCCTCGCCGTGCACCAGCTTGGTAAGCTCGTAAGCTAAAACTTCCTTGGCCTGATTCAACTGGCTGCCTTCCCATTTATCCATCTCGTCAATCTGCTCAAGAGGCAGGAAAGTCAGCATCCGAAGGCACTTTAGAACGTCCGCGTCCGCAACGTTTCTCCAGTATTGATAAAACTCAAAGGGAGTGGTCTTTTCGGGGTCAAGCCACACGGCGCCCTTCTGGGTCTTGCCCATCTTGTTGCCCTCGGAATTAAGAAGCAGGGTGATTGTCATGGCATAAGCGTCCTTGCCAAGCTTTCTCCGAATCAGCTCCGTACCGCCAAGCATGTTGCTCCACTGGTCGTCGCCGCCGAACTGCATGTTGCATCCGTACCGCTGGAACAGCTCGTAAAAATCATAGCTCTGCATCAGCATATAGTTAAATTCCAGAAAACTTAACCCTTTTTCCATCCTCTGCCTGTAGCATTCCGCCGTCAGCATTCTGTTAACGGAAAAATGAGGCCCGATTTCCCTTAAAAATTCAACATAATTCAAGTCTAAAAGCCACTCCGCGTTGTTCACCATAAGGGCTTTTCCCTCTGAAAAATCAATAAAACGGCTCATCTGTTTCTTAAAGCACTCGCAGTTGTGGTCAATGGTTTCTTTGGTCATCATGGAGCGCATATCGCTTCTCCCGGAAGGGTCACCCACCATGCCAGTGCCGCCGCCAATCAGGGCGATGGGCTTATTGCCTGCCATCTGGAGCCGCTTCATTAAGCACAGCGCCATGAAATGCCCCACGTGCAGGGAATCCGCCGTAGGGTCAAAGCCGATATAAAAAGTGGCCTTTCCGTTGTTTATCAGTTCCTTGATTTCCTCTTCGTCTGTAAGCTGGGCCAGAAGTCCTCTGGCCTTCAATTCGTCAAAAATAGTCATTTCTATCTCTCCTCCCTAAAATAGTTCTGTCCGAGCGCCGCCGGAAGATTGATTCTTCCCGATTTCCTCATGGAGCTTATAACCAGCACCAGCGCCGTCATAAGGAACGGCAGCATATCGTAAAAGGCCGTTGGGAAAGGCAGGACGCTTTGCGGAATGTAATACTTTAAAACCCGCAGCGCGCCGAAAACAAAGGAGCCTAAAATCGCCCCCGCCGGCTGCCAGTTGGCGAAGATTACAAGGGCAACGGCAATCCAGCCAAGTCCGCCCACGTTGTTGCTTATCCACACGCCGCCGTTGATTATCATGGAGCAGTACACGCCGCCAATCCCGCAAATTGCACCGCCTAATATAATGTTCGCATATTTTACTCCGGTCACTTTGATGCCCGCCGCATCGGCAGCCCCCGGGTTTTCCCCCGTGGCTTTCAGGTTCAGGCCCGCCTTGGTGCGGTTCAGATACCAGGCGGCAAAAAGGGCAATCGCAATTCCGATATACACAAAGGGACTGTAGGAAAAAAGAAGCTCCCCGATTACGGGAATATCGCCAAGTCCTAAAATCGCGCCTCCACGCATGGCCGCGGTAATCTTCTCCGGCAGCTTTAAGGTTCCTTCCGGGCTTTTATTTAAAAAGAAAATTCCGATAAAATTGGCAAAACCAATGCCGAAAATCGTCAGGGTAAGTCCCGTTACATTCTGGTTCGCCATAAAGGTGACAGTCAAAATGGCGTAGACCAGAGCGCTGAGCGCTCCCGCTATGGCGCTAAAGAGCAGGGCAAGGAAAAAATTGTCCGTGTAATACCCCACCATAAAGCCCACGCAGGCGCCAATAGACATCATTCCCTCCACGCCCAGATTCAAATGTCCTGTCTTTTCCGTCAGTATTTCCCCTACGGTTCCAAAGAGAAGGGGTGTTCCCGCGCCTACGGCGGCCACAAGAAATTTAATCAGCATATCCATTTTCTATTCCTCCCTCTTTTCTTTATGAGCCGCACCCGCGAACTGAAAACGGTATCTCACAAAAAACTCGCATCCTAATATGAAAAAGAGAATAATTCCCTGCAAAACGTCCGCACAGTCCGTTGATAATCCAAATTCCGACTGCACCACGCTGCTTCCCTTTTCCAGTACGCTGAACAAAAAGGACACGACAAAAATGGAAAAAGGATTGAGCTGCGCCAGCCAGGCGACGATAATCGCCGTAAACCCCACGCCTCCCGCAACGGAAGCCGTAAGAGTGATATCGGAACCCGTGGCCTGTATCATACCGGCCATGCCGCAAATCCCGCCGCTTAAAAACATGGTCCGCAGCACGATTTTTTTCACATGCATTCCGGCGTATCTGGCGGTGTCCTGGCTTTCCCCCACCACGCCGATTTCATAGCCCTGCTTTGTATATTTCATGTAAATGAAAATGATTACCGTAAGAATAAGGGCAATCAGCCATCCGAACTGAATCCCGAAAAGCTTGTCCAAAGCGGCGTTCTTGTCAAATCTGGCGATTTTGGGAAATCCCTGCGCCGCCGGGTCTGTCCATGGGCCGTCCCGCAGATAGGACACGATATGCAGCGCAATGTAATTCAGCATCAAAGTAAAAAGCGTCTCGTTTGTATTATATTTCACCTTGAAGAAAGCGGGAATCAGTCCCCACAGTCCGCCTCCGATAATGCCGGCCAGAAACATGACAATCACCAGCACAACATGGTTCCACTCCGAGCAGAAAAGGGCAAAGAACGTTGCGCATGTTGCGCCGAAAATAAGCTGCCCTTCCGCCCCGATGTTCCAGAACTTCATTTTAAAGGCAAGGGTGACGCCCAGTGAAGTAATCAGCAGCGGAATCATAATTTTAACGGTACCCTGAAAAGCCATCACGCTTCGGCACGCGCCCGATACAATGGTTTTATAGACCGTAAAAGGATTTTGTCCCACACATGCAATAAAAATTCCTCCTGCAAGGAGCGATAACGCCACTGCAAACAGCCGCAATATGATAATTTCCTTTGCGGGACGCTCCGAGCGCTTTACCACCCTGATTACAGGCTCTTTTTGATTATTTCCCCCTCCGGAGCTCATAACGCAGCCTCCTTTTCTTTCTGATGCCCGGAATCTTCTTCCCCATGATTTTCGTTCAAATGAACTTCGCTCCCGGGGCTCTCGTCCAGGCTGCCTGTTTTCAACTGACTTTCACCCGGACGGCTTTCGCCCGTCATCATCATTCCAATCTCTTCTTTTGTAGTTTCCTCTGCCTTTACAATTCCCGTAATCCTGCCATGGCACAAAACCATAATACGGTCAGACAGCTCCAAAAGCACGTCCAAATCCTCGCCGATATACATGACGGCCACATTTTTCTGCTTCTGTTCGTTCAGCAAATCGTAAACCGTGTAGGAAGAATTGATATCCAGCCCCCGCACGGGATAAGCCGTAATCAGCACCGTGGGCGCCGATTCGATTTCCCGTCCAAGGAGAACCTTCTGAACATTTCCACCGCTTAGAAGCCGCACCGGCGTTTCTGTTCCGGGGGTTACAATATCCAGCTTGTTTATCAGCTTCTGGGCCAGCTCTCTGGCCGGTTTTCTTTTAATAAAAGGGCCCTTCCCTCTGTGATAACTCTTAAGCAGCATGTTATCCGTCATACCCATGGAGGCGACCAGTCCCATGCCAAGCCTGTCCTCGGGTACAAAACTCATGCTGACGCCCTTTTCGATAATCTCTGAAGGCGTTTTTCCCAACAGGTTTTCTTTGTGGAAAAGGATTGCCCCGTGAGTGGCATTCATCAGACCGGCAATGGTCTCGCAGAGCTCTTTCTGTCCGCTTCCCGCAACCCCGGCCACGCCCAGAATTTCCCCTTTCCGAATCTCAAAGGAAATATCGTCGATTGCCTTGCTGCCGTCAGGCTTTTCCACCGTCAGGTCCACCACCTTCAGAACAGTTTCATGCTTCTCCATGCGGGGCCGCTCTATTTCAAGGCTGACGGGACGTCCCACCATCAGTTCCGTCAGCTTTTTGGCGTCGCACTCGGCTGTCAGAACCGTGTCGATGCTTTTTCCCTTCCGGAGAATGGTCACCCTGTCGCTGATGCTTAAAACTTCCTGAAGCTTGTGTGTGATAATAATAATCGCACAGCCTTTTTCTTTCATTTTTTTCAGGATACGGAACAGTTTTTCCGTTTCCTGCGGCGTTAAAACCGCCGTAGGCTCGTCCAGTATGAGGATTTCCGCCCCTTTATATAAAACCTTTAAAATCTCAACCGTCTGTTTTTCGGAAACGCTCATATCGCAGACGTATTTTTCCGGTTCGATTTCCAATCCGTAATTTTCACTGATAGTCTTTATCTTTTCGCTGGTTACCCGGCTTTTTTCCTTTTTTCCGGCCGTTCCCAGGATAATGTTATCCATCGCCTGAAAAGCCTCCACCAGCTTGAAATGCTGATGAATCATTCCGATTCCAAGCTTCATGGAATCTGCCGGGGAGTTGATTTTCACTTCTTTCCCGCCGATAAAAATCTGTCCGCTGTCAGGATGGTAAATGCCTGAAAGCATATTCATAAGCGTGGTTTTTCCTGAACCGTTCTCTCCCAAAAGGGCGAGAATCTCTCCGTATCTGACCTTCAAATCTATTTCATCATTGGCCACAACTTTGCCGAAGGTCTTTGTAATCTTTCTGCATTCGATTGCATATTGCTCTTTTGCCTGTTCCCCCATGTATTTCCCTCTCATATTGTCAATCGCCACACAGGGCGTATGCCGCGCAGGCGGCCGCTTCCTCCGCGCACCTGCGAATAGAAAACAGGGCGGTCAGAAACGGCCGCCCTATGAAACTTTTTCTTCAGTTATTTCACTACAACGTTCTTGAAATACCAGTTCATGTTTCCGGTAATATCGCCGTCGCTCAATGTGGAGCCTTCCGCGCCTACCGTATTTCCGTCGTTGGTTTCAATTACACCGTCGAATACATTAAAGCCTTCTTTTACAATCTTGTTCTGAGCTTCCTCAACAGCTTCCTTCGTGCCTTCCGCACAGAGGTCTGAAAGAGGAGCAATCGTTACAAGGCCGTCGGCCATGCCGCCAAAGTAATTTTCACCCGTCCAGCTTCCGTCCATTACAGACTGAACTGCCCATGTATAATATACGGACCAGTCCCACATAACGGAAGTAAGTACCGCGCCGGGAGCGTCCTTGGACATATCAGAATTGTATCCTACGCCCCATACGCCGTTCTGTTCCGCTACCGTCTGGGGATTAGGCGTATCGCAGTGCTGCGCAATTACGTCGCATCCAAGGTCAACCAAAGCCTGAGCCGCCTGGGTTTCGCCTTCGGGGTCAAACCAACTGTTGGTAACCTTTACATAAACCTCGCAGTCAGGGTTTACGGAGTAAGCGCCCATTGCAAAAGCGTTAACGCCGCCCGTTACCTCGGAGTTGTCCTGTCCCATGGCTGCCACATAGCCAAGCTTGTTGCTCTCTGTCTTAAGTCCGGCAGCAATACCCGCCAGATATCTTGCCTGATAGATTCTGCCGAAATAATTATTGAAGTTTACGCCGTTTGATTTGTAGCCTGTCCCGTGAGAAAAAATAATTTCCGGGAACTCGTCCGCCAGCGCTTCACAGGTATCCATGAATCCCCAGCTTGTTGCGAAAATCACGTTGCATCCGTCTTCAACGCACTCTCTGATTGCGTTTTCGATTGCTGTCGCGTCCGTGTCGTTAACGTTATTCTTGCGGACAATCTGAGAATCCTCAAGACCCAGATTCTTCTGCATTCCCTGAATGCCAAGGTCATGGGTGTAGGTATATCCGCTGCCCTCTGCGGGGTCTGTGATGTGGATAACGCCAATCTTTAAATCTTCTTTTGCAATTGCAGGCATCACACCGTTTCCGGCCGACGCGCTGTCTCCTTCTGTCTGCGCGGCGTCGCCTTCCGCCTCTGTGCCGGCATTTGCTTCATCGCCGGCCGCTTCCTCGTTCTCTGCCGCCGTATCGGTTGTTGCTTCTCCCGAAGCGTCCCCTGTGGAATCATTTCCGCCGCATGCACAGAGTGAAACTGTCATTGCCGTTGCCACAAGTAAGCTTAATAATTTTTTCATTTCTCTCCTCTCTTCTGCGCCGCTATTGTAATGCAGCGCGGATATCACTTCGTTTTCGTGCTTACGCCCTTTACTTTATAACAATTTCCATAAAATTACAACAATTATTTTTCAAAGCTTATTTATTCAGCATCAGCTTAATCATCGCCTGATTCAGCCCGTCCACCGTCAGCTTATACATGGGGAACAGCCCCTTAATCGCCGTCTCCGCCTCCCGCCAGGGCGCATGGCCGGGCGCCATCTTGGGATTTAACCACACCACCTTTTTATAATGCCGTTTCAAAAGCTGCAGCCAGTCCCAGCCTGCCAGACCGCCGTTTGGCCCTCTGTAATTGCCGCTGGTGGAGTAAAGCTCCTCCGGCGCCATAGCGGCGTCTCCCACCACGATTACCTTGTAATCGCTGTCCAGATTCCGGAACATCCATTCCGTGTCAATCCAGTCCCCGTTTTCACATTCCGGTGTTTTGTACAGCTTGGAATAAATACAGTTATGAAAATAATAAGTCTTTACGTCCTTATAATGGTTGGACTTGTGTACCGCCTGAAACAGCTCGTTTAAAAGAGAACTGAAAGGAATCATAGTTCCGCCGGAATCCATAAGTAGAAGAAGCTTAACCGCGTTTTTCCGGGGCTTTTCCATGACAATCTGAAGACACCCGCCGTTGTTGCAGGTCTTGTCTATGGTTCCGTCAATGTCCAATTCCGTTTTTGGAATGTCCAGTTTCGTGGAAAACTGGCGCAGCTTCCGGAACGCAATCTGGAACTGACGGTTGTCAAGCATTCTGTCGTCCCGAAAATCCCTGTATTTGCGGGCTCCCACCACCTGAAAGGCGCTCTGATAGCCGGTTTTTCCGCCTACCCGGATACCGCCCATAAATCCGCCCATATTTCCGAACGCGGTTTTTCCCATACTGCCAATCCAGAAGCTTCCGCCGTTATGTTCGCTGTCCTGGTCCCGGAGACGTTCCTTGAACTTGGACTCCACTTCGTCCTTGTCAATAAACTGTATACCGTCCTGCTCGTTCATCCGGTAACGCTCTTCCTCGTCCACCATATCAATCAACTCGGATTTGTCCAGCCATTTCATCATATTTTTGGATATTTCGTTTTCCGACAAAATCCCCTTAAAGGTTTCCTCGAAAGCCATGTCAAACTTGTCAAAATCCGTTTCGCTTTTCACGAGTATCATTCTGGCAAGGTAATAAAACTGCGTCAGACTGCTCCCGCAGAGCCCTTTATCCAGCGCCTCCTGTAATGTCAGCCACTCGCTTAAAGTAATCTGAAGCCCCTTTGCCTTACAGGTATAAAAGAAATTTGTGAACATTTATCCACCTCTGTATACCGGAGATTTCCGGTTTTCCTGCACATTTTTCTGCAGAAACATTCTGCAGATTGCCCCCTTTTTAGTCCAGTTTCTGCCTTACCGTCTCCAAATCCTCGTCCTTTTTCACCACCACGCCCACAAATGGCAGCTTTGCCCTGATTTCTTCTGCGGAAATGCCGCCAATCTGCAAGGCGTTTATCCAGTCAATCAGCTCCGAAGTGCTGGGCTTTTTGCGGATATCACGCAAAGCGCGTATGCCGTAAAATACGTCCATGGCGTTTTTTAAAAGATTTGCCTCCACATCGGGATAGTGGGTTCTCACAATTTCCTCCATCAATACCTCGTCCGGGAAATCAATGTAGTGGAAAATGCATCTGCGGAGAAACGCGTCCGGCAGCTCCTTTTCCGCATTGGAGGTAATAATCACAATGGGACGGTGCTTTGCCTTTACGGTGCGCTTCGTCTCGTGGATATAGAACTCCATCTGGTCGAGCTCCCACAAAAGGTCGTTGGGAAACTCCAAATCCGCCTTGTCGATTTCGTCAATCAAAAGCACCACCTGCTCTTCGGCCTCAAAAGCTTCTCCCAGCTTTCCAAGCTTGATGTAACGGGCAATATCGTTTACGCCCTCCTCGCCGAACTGGCCATCGTATAATCTCTGGATGGTATCGTACATATAAAGGCCGTCCTGTGCCTTGGTTGTGGATTTAATATTCCAGATTATCAGCTTCTTCCCGAGGGATTTGGCAACCGCTTCCGCCAGCATGGTTTTGCCGGTTCCCGGTTCGCCCTTGATAAGAAGAGGCTTCTTTAAGGCGATGGCAACGTTTACGCTGGCCATTAACTGTTCTGACGCCACATATTCCTCGGTGCTTAAAAATTGTTCACTCATTCTCCTGTCCTCCATTCCAGTTCCGCAAGCTATATTCCAGTTCCGCATCTGTATGTCAACGCACCTTTGTCTGGAACAATTTTCGAACGCTGGAAGCGTTCACAAATCGTTCCATGCGCTTCCGGACAGATGCTGTTTTATTCCGTTTTCCGCATTTTTACCATGGTATCTCCACGCTGTTCTGGTAGAGCTGCCGCAAATCAATATTTTCCACTTTCTTATCCCGGAGCATCAGCTCGCTGACCGCTTCGGAAGCCGATTTTCCTTTAAACAAAATCTCGTTTACCTGTTCGATGATGGGCATGCTTACATGATATTTCTGAGAAAGGGCGTAGCCTGCCTTTGCGGAATAGACGCCTTCCACCACCATCTTCACCTGCTCCATGGCTTCCTCCATGGAAGCGCCTTTGCCAATGAGAATGCCTGCCCGGCGGTTTCTGGAATGCATGGAAGCGCATGTCACAATCAAATCCCCGATTCCGGTAAGGCCGTAAAAGGTTTCGATTCTTCCGCCCATGTGGATTCCGAGTCTTGCAATCTCGGCAATTCCTCTGGTAATCAGGGCCGCTTTGGTATTGTCCCCGTAGCCCAGTCCGTCCGCCATGCCGGCGGCAAGGGCCACCACGTTTTTGAGAGCCGCGCCCAGCTCAATGCCGACGATGTCCGAGCTGATATATACGCGGAACACCTTGCTCATAAAAAGGTTCTGCAGAAACTCCGCCGTTTCCTTTTCCTTAGAGCCCACCACAATGGTTGTGGGAATCCCCTTTCCCACTTCCTCCGCATGGGAAGGACCGGAAAGCACCGCAACGTCCGCTCCCGGAATTTCCTGCTCGATGATTTCCGAGAGGGTCATAAGGGTCGCTTCCTCAATTCCCTTTGCCACATTCACAATTTTCTGTCCGTACTTTACGAAAGGCGCCATCTTTGCCGCCGTGCTTCTGGTAAAAGGAGAAGGAACCGCCATCACCAGCACGTCCTTATTTGAGACAGCCGCCTCCAAATCTGTGGTAAACTCCATATCATCCGGGAGAATCACCCCCGGCAGCTTATCCTTCTGCTCATGGCATTCCTTCAGCATTTGGATTTCGCTTTCCAGAACCGACCATACGGTAATCTGGTTTCCGTTATTGTAAAGATGTCTGGCCAGGGCGCAGCCCCAACTCCCGGCTCCGATAATTCCTACTTTGCTCATATAAAATTCTCCTGTTCTGGTTTTGCCCTTACTCCTTATTTTTCTTTGTGAGATAGGTCTTCCGCTCCACGCCTTTTATGAGACGAACAATATTTTCACGGTGTTTATAATACGCCAGTATTGTCAGAAAAGCGGTGACTATGTACATCTCGTTCAACACGGCCTGAGACGCGCCGAACAGACCCATCTGACCGGCTGCAACCATCTCAATCATAAGCCCCGCATAGACAAGAAGGGAGCCTAACGAGACATAGTGCGTTAAGAAAAAGGTTCCGAAAAAGATAATTACGCCCATAGGCAGAAAGGCAATATGGAAAGATAAAATCAGCCCTGCCGTCGCCGCGATTCCTTTTCCTCCCCTGAATTTCAGATAAAAGGGAAAATTATGCCCGAGAATGGCCCCGGCAGCCGCATAGAGCTTCAGCAGATAGATTTCGTCCCCGTGGGAAGCACCGAAAACCGCCCCGCTAATCACAATGGCTAAAATACACTTGATAATATCACCTGCCAGCACAATCAGCCCCGCTTTTGTTCCAAGCACCCGCAGGGTGTTGGTGGTGCCGGCGTTTCCGCTTCCGTGCTCCCTGATATCAATTCCGTGAAGTTTTCCATAAATAAAGGCTGTCTGAAACATTCCAAACACATAACCGATTATTAGACATATTACTCGTTCCACTTTATTTTGCTTCCTTTCTTTCCCTTATATAGAATCTCATAGGCGTCCCTTTAAATCCAAAGGCTTCCCTGATTTTGTTTTCAATATATCTGGTGTAGGAAAAATGCATCAGCTCTTTGTCGTTTACAAAGATAACAAAAGTGGGAGGCTTTACGCCAACCTGGGTGATATAGAAAAGCCGCAGGCGTTTTCCCTTGTCCGAAGGAGGCTGCTGCAGTGCCACGGCCTCGCTCATAATTTCATTGAGAACGCCTGTGGAAACCCGCATAGCGTGATTTTCGCTTACCGTGTCAATCAGCTCGTAGAGACGGGAAACCCTCTGACCTGTGACGGCGGAGATAAAAAGAATTTCCGCATAAGGCATGTAGGACAAAACTTCTCTGATTTTTGCGGTATACTCGTTTACCGTCTTATTGTCCTTTTCTATCATGTCCCACTTATTCACCGCGATAATGACCGCTTTTCCCCTGTCGTGGGCGATGCCTGCAATTTTGGCGTCCTGTTCCGTAACGCCTTCCGAAGCGTCAATCATAAGCACCACAATATCGGCCCGCTCCACGGCTCCTACCGTGCGGACAATCATGTAGCGTTCCAGTTCCTCTTTTATTTTATTTTTGCGCCGAAGTCCCGCCGTGTCAATAAAAACATATTCTTTTCCGTTCCGGGTAATGGGCGTATCCACCGCATCCCTTGTGGTTCCCGCAATATCTGAGACTATCAGCCTGTTTTCGCCAATCATTTTGTTAATCAGAGAGGATTTCCCCACATTGGGCTTTCCCACAATGGCAATCCTGGTCTTATCGTCCTCCTCTTCCTGGCCGCTCTTTTCGCCAAAATAGGAAACAACCTCGTCAAGCATATCGCCAAGGCCCATTTTATTGGCGGAGGAAATGGCGTAAGGTTCCCCGATTCCCAGATTGTAAAATTCATACACGTCCGCCATGTACTTCTGGACGGAATCCACCTTGTTGACCGCAAGCACCACGGGCTTACGGGAATGCCTTAGCATGTCCGCCACTCTGGAATCGTCGTCCACAAGCCCCTGCTTTACGTCCACCATAAAAATAATCACATCCGCCGTGTCTATGGCAATCTGCGCCTGCTCGCGCATCTGGGATAAAATAATATCCTTGCTGTCCGGCTCTATTCCCCCGGTATCAATCAGGGTGAAGGACTTGTCCAGCCAAGTTACGTCCGTATAAATCCTGTCCCTTGTTACCCCGGGCACATCCTGTACAATTGAAATCCTCTGTCCCGCCAATGCATTAAACAGCGTTGACTTTCCCACATTCGGCCTGCCAACCACCGCTACGATTGGTTTCCTGCTTTTGCTCATTTTCTAATCTCCATTCTGCCGCCCGGGGGCGGTATAAAAACTGCCGCTTATCTGTTTTTCAAAACAGCTTCTACAAAATCATATCCGCTTGATTTTACAATATCTACTTTTACTTGTAAAGTTTTTTCCATTTCCGCAACCGTCACATCGTCCAGAAAAACCTCTTCCCCGCTGCGGAGCATGTTCTGCGAGAGCAAAAGCCTCTCGCCTAAAGGTTTATCCTGAAGCTGAGAAATGATATCATGCCCGGTAAGGAGTCCCGCCACCGTAATCATTTCCCCGAAAAAATGATTGGTAATCTCATAAACATGAACGGTAAGCCCCGGAAAAAGAGCCGTAAGCTTTTCCGTCATTTTAAGGATATAAGGATAGGCCAGCTTCCCTGTGGCAATGGAGAGGCTTCGGTCTGTTTTCCGTTCCGGTTCTTCCTTAAGCCGCTCATAAGCCTCCTCAAACTCATCCAGTAAAAGACGTAGCATTCCCACGCCGTTTTCAAGCTGAAGATAGCCGTCATAATTATCCTTAGGAGGAAGCTCCCGCCCCGCCAGAAGATACCATTCGTCGCTGGCATGGACAAAATGAACGCCCCTTGAGGTATAAATTTCTTTTTGAAATTCATGTATCGTCTCAAGGACATTTTCCGCGTCCTCTGCCGTAAAGGGTTCTAAGGGGTAAAGCCCTTCCCGGTATCTGGAAAGCCCCACCGGCACCACGGACACGCTCTCAAGCACCGGAATGTATTCCGTCAGCTTCCGGATACTGTAACGCAGCTCTTCTTTGTCGTTTACCCCTTTGCAGAGCACAATCTGCCCGTTCATGGCAATCCCGGCCTCAAACAGCCTGTCCGCCTTTTTTAAGGCTTCCCCGGCAAAACGATTGTTCAGCATCTTACAGCGCAGCGCCGGATTCATGGTCTGAAAGGATATATTAATGGGCGAGAGGCGGTAACGGATAATCCTCTCCACGTCGTAGTCGGACATATTCGTGAGCGTTACATAATTTCCCTGAAGGAAAGAAAGCCTTGAATCGTCGTCCTTAAAGTAAAGGGTGTCCCGCATTCCTTTCGGCATCTGGTCGATAAAGCAGAATATGCACTTGTTGCGGCAGGTGCGGTAATCGTCCATCAGACCGTTTTCAAATACGATTCCAAGGTCTTCATCCTCTTCCTTTTCCACCTCCAAAAGCCACTGCTCCTTATCGGGCTTTTCAACCAGAATCTCAAGATATTCATTTTCAACCTGATACTGATAGTCGAAAATATCCCTGATTTCCTCGTCGTTTATGGCCAGAAGCCTGTCTCCAGCTTCCATTTCAAGCTCCATGGCGATACTGCCCGGGAGCACTTCTTTAATTGTGTGACCTTTTTGCTTTGATTTTTCCATATTTTTCCTCTGTCCCATCCGGCTGAACTGTTTTCATTTTACTAGAATTTCCTTGACGTGTCACTAGCATAATGTTATAAAATAAAGTATATATCACTATTTTTATTTTACGGAGGTCGCCATGCCTAACTTGCATGAACTCGAAGCCGCTATTCCTGTTGCACCCTTAAAGCTGGTTGTTATGGACTCCGCTGTAAACCTGGGGGAAAATGTAAACAGCCATCTTGTGAGCTTCAGAAAAAGCGTGAAAAATATCGCAAAAAACAATCCTGCCTTTGAAGGGTATCTTTCGGACAACTATATTCTGGACAGCACCTGTTACCGCTTTGGTTCCGGCGAGGGCAAAGCGCTTCTCTCCGAATCGGTAAGAGGAAAGGACCTCTTTATCCTGACCGACGTCTGTAATCACAGTATTCCTTATAAAATAAACGGCTATACCAACTTCAAATCTCCTGACGACCACTATCAGGATTTAAAAAGGGTCATTGCCGCCGCCAACGGCAAGGCGCACCGTGTCAATGTGATTATACCTTTTTTGTACGAAGGCCGTCAGCACAAAAGAAACGGACATGAATCCTTAGACTGCGCCCAGGCGATTGAGGAATTAAGCAAAATGGGCATCAGCAATTTAATCACCTTCGACGCCCATGACCCCAGCATTCAAAACGCGGCTCCCCTGTGCGGGTTTGACAATTTCACACCGCCCTATCAGTTTATCAGTGCTCTGCTTGCGGCGGACGACAGCCTTTTGATTGACAGAGAACATCTGGTTGTGGTAAGTCCCAACGAAAACGCGTTGGACCGTGCCGTTTATTTCGCCAATGTGCTGGAAGTCAATACCGGAACCTTTTATAACCGTTTTGCCTCCCATTCCGCCCTATCCACCCATGAATTTTTAGGGGATAATGTGGACGGAAAGGACGTCATCATCATCAACGATATTATAACCACCGGAAAAAGCATGATTGAAAAAGCCCAAAGATTAAAGGAAATGAACGCTAAACGGGTTTTCATCTGCTGTACTTTCGGCCTTTTTACGGAAGGGCTTTCCCGCTTTGACGAGGCTTACGAGCAGTGCTGCTTTGACAGAATTATCACCACCAATTTAACTTACCGGATTCCGGAACTAAAGACCCGTCCCTATTATATAGAAGCGGATATGAGCAAGTTCCTTGCGTCCATCATTGACTTTATGAACCACGATTCTTCCATGGCAAATGTTTATACGCCTACCGATAAGATTCATCAGATTTTAGGCCGTTACAATAACCGGGAGGATGATTTTTCCATAAGCGAGTATTCATAAGTTTTAGCACAGAGCAGGTTTCCTGTTTCCAAAGAAGAGATTTCAAAGAAAAGTTTTCAAAGAAAGACAGGCAATGCAAAAGCTCCCGACTCAAATCCGGTCAGGAGCTTTTTTATTGCATCTTTATTTTTCTTCCAGCAGAGGGAATATCAGATTTACCTTGAACAAATCTCCGTCCATGACGATTTCAAACGTTCCCTTCTGGGCTTCCGTCAGGTTCTTTGCAATGGAAAGGCCAAGTCCGCTCCCTTCCGTGGTTCTCGATTCGTCCCCGCGGATAAATCTCTCCGTCAGCTCGCTGGGATTTACCTTCAAAGGCTGCGCCGAAATATTTTTGATAGAGAGCATTACGTGCATTTCCCCGTCCTGGCCTTTAAAAGAGCCCAAATCGATATATACTCTTGTACCCGCCAGCGCATATTTGAAAATGTTGTTGAACAGATTTTCAATGACCCGCCAGGTGCTTCTGCTGTCAGCCTCAATGAACACGAAGTTTTTGGCTGTCCGGAAAACGGGGTACAGCGACTTTTCCTCAAACTTCTCAGAAAATTCCCCTATGGTCTGATTTAACAGTTCCACCAGATTGATTTTCTCCCAGTGAAGAACGATATTGCCGGAGGAAATCTTGGAAGCCTCCACCAAATCGTCCGTGAGCTGCTTCAGACGCTGGGATTTCACATCCAATATTCCGATGTATTCCCTGACTTTCGGATTATCCACGTTTTCCCTTTTAATTAAATCCACATAATTGATGATGGAGGTCAGCGGCGTTTTGATATCGTGGGAGACATTGGTAATCAAATCGGCTTTCAGCCGCTCGTCTTTCATACTGGTTTCTACGGCAGCCCTCACGCTGTCTCCGATGCTGTTTACCGCACGGGCAAGCACAAGCTCGTCGCCCCGCATGCCATCTTCTTTTACCTGATGGGAAATATCCCCCTGGCTGATTCTCTCAATCCCTTTTAAA
Source organism: uncultured Lachnospiraceae bacterium (assembly GCA_910577445.1). GTDB lineage: Bacteria > Bacillota > Clostridia > Lachnospirales > Lachnospiraceae > Suilimivivens. The sequence goes on from CAJTMZ010000034.1 coordinate 19,642, forward strand.
ATCTTCTGCCTTGCAACTGCGGAGTTGTATAGCAGATATCCCACAACACCGTCCGCCGTCAAAAGGATAAGCATTCCCAACGTAATTCCACCGATTTTTATCTGGCCGCCGGTCGCCATACGGCTCAGCCCGTACATGACAACCAGATTAAAAAGGGTAAACACCCCAAAGGGAACGCAGACCCGCATAAGAAGGGTGGAATTTTTGTAGGCGTAGGCCGTCCCTTTCCTTAACATGCGTCCAATCCGTCTTAAAAGGCTGGCCTTCCAGAGCGTCCCGGCTTTTATTCTCCTCACAAAGCTGTAATAGAAGAAGGAGAAAAGAAGGCTGATAAGCAGCACCGCAGCTTCTGCCAGCGCCACCAGAAGCACTCTGTTTGACAGGTGCCATACCGGCCCTGATGCCGCTTTGATTCCAAAAAACAGTACGGCAAAAACTCCGGCGGCAGCCAGCGCCATAATTTCCGTGGGAACATAATCTTCGGACTGAAGATTAACAAATACCTCTCCCGTATCCTTTCTCCTTACCAGCCCTTCTTTCATGGTTAAAATCACCAGAAGGAACAGATAGACAACAAGACATATCACACCGCCCACAAGATACTGCCACATATAAGGAACATAATTCCCAAATCCCGCTTTCGCCTGCAAAAAACCGTCCGCAGCGCCATAGCCAGAATCCACCCCAATCATAATCTGGGTATTTTCCGGGTAGGCATATTCATAGCCGTTTAAAATATACCGCAGAGTGGTCTCTTCTATCAGGGTATTCGTATCATATAAGACATTTTCCGCATCATAAAAAACATATTTGTCGCATTTTTCAAGCAGCTCTTTTTTCAAATCGGAAACCGATTCGGCTTTCGTATCCATATTGCTGAAAATCTGGGTCCTGTCTCCGATGGTTTTTCTGATAAAATAGACAATATTGCTGCTTTCGGAATCATAATAATCCTTATAACCCAAATACTCCTTATAGTTGATATTAAGGTCATCGGCCGCCTTTTTCACATTGCTGCAAAGCTCGTAATATTCCTCCCACGATGACACATAATCCTCTATGTTCTTTCCTTCCACCGTGTGGTATCTGTTCTTAAGCACCGTGGCGTTTACTTCGTCCCTCTCGATATCGCCGCTTTCCAGAAGGTTTCCGGATACATCCCTTACGCTGACGGCGCTGGAAAAATCCGAATTTAAGTAACTGACCGTTCCGCCGTTGTAATCGCTTAAATCCACCGTCGTCACCACCCGGTACCTGCTCAGAAATTCGTCTGCCTCCTGACCGCTCATATAGGTTTCCAGCGTGGAAAAACCGGCCTGGGACCATTTAATCAAATCGTCCAGATAATAGGATGCGGTGATATATTCTCTGGGCATTTCCCCGTACCTTCCCGCAAAGGCGGTGACGTCAATTTCCTTTCCCGGGTCGTACCGCGCATCCGTTTCCATCTGGCTCCTTATGGTTCCGTAACAGATAATATCCGAAACGCTGCTGCCAAGAAGGTGGTTGAACATTTCCGAATCCTCAAAAGAGCCCTGGTTTTCCCGCGTCAGCCGGTAAGCCTCCGTCCCGGTTCTGGTATCCACGATTACATAGGAGCCCGCGAGGACCGTCACAAAAAAGAAAGCCGCCATTACCAGCGCGATATGCTGCAACGTATGGAAAAACAGGCTTTTTCTGCTTCCCTTTCTCTTTTTTCCCCTCTTTACGGGCTTCCCGGCCTCCCGCTTTTTCCTTTCCTCCCCGTTTTCCTGATTCCTTTCATTTTCCGAAAGCTCCTGCTGCTTAAGAGCTTCTTTATTTTCCATCTTTTCCATAGCTTCCCCCGCCTTTGTATTTATGTCGCCTGCTTTTCAATTTTGTACCCCACTCCCCATACTACCTTCAGGTACCGGGGGTCCTTCGGATTAATCTCTATTTTTTCCCGAATGTGCCGGATATGAACCGCAACCGTATTGTCCGCGCCGATGGCCTCCTCGTTCCAGATGCTTTCATAAATCTGGTCAATGGAAAATACCTTTCCCTGATTTTTCACCAGCAGCAAAAGAATATTGTATTCAATGGGCGTTAACTTTACGCTCTCTCCGTCCACCGTCACTTCCTTGGTGTCGTCGTTGATGCACAGCCCGCCCACGGTAAAAAGCGCGTTATTTTCCACATTCAGATTGCCAAGCTGGGTATAGCGCCTTAAATTGGATTTCACCCTTGCCACAAGCTCTAAGGGGTTAAAAGGCTTTGTCACATAATCGTCCGCTCCGATATTCAGTCCCAGGATTTTATCCGTATCTTCCGATTTCGCAGAGAGGAAAATAATCGGAATACTGCTGTACTCACGGATTTTCAAGGTGGCATGAATACCGTCTAATTTCGGCATCATAATGTCTATGATAAGAAGCTGGATATTTTGCTCCTTCAGCATCTTTATGGCCTGTTCCCCGTCATAAGCCTTGTAAATCTGGTATCCTTCCTGCTTTAAATAAATCTCAATGGCGTCCACGATTTCTTTATCGTCGTCGCAAACAAGAATATTTGTCATGGCGTTTTTCCTTTTCTGTATTCTTTTCTGAAATTTTCATACTGCCGCTTTGGCTGATGTTATGATTAAACCATAAAAATTTTAAGGTTCCGATTGGAAAATAGTTAAGATTTCCTTAATATTAAATTTACATCAGGAGTAGAGATATTTAGTATGATATGATTATATTACATTTCCACAAATAAACAAGATAAAAGAAGTATATGAAAAATATGAGGGGATAATAATGAAGTGTCGTGTTATAAAACCGCCCAAAAAAGATTCGGTTGACCGGAAATATTTTATATTTTGGTGTATATTTATATTGCTTTATGTAGGTGGAATAATAATACCTTTGGAAACAACTCCACACTACCATAATTTTCAGTCCAGAGTCTGGAGCTGGACTGAAATCTTAATTTTGTTATTGGCGGTGTATTATAATATCAGGACAAAACGCTTTCACTGGAAGCAGGCAGCCATGTCTTTGCTTCTCGGAGCAGTATGCCTGTTTTCTCTGTTTCGGGACCCCAGGACGATGGATATTATTATTACCAGCGTCTGTGTGACGGTTACATTTTATTCGGCATGCAGACTATATGAATTAGCGGACAGAGAAAATGTTTCAATTCATACAGGTATTATAAAGAGTATTCGATATTTCATCACAGGCGCAGTTATTTCTATTCCGCTGGCAGTTCTTAATGTATTATTCATTAAGCCGTCAGATAAATATAAGAAATGTGTTAAGTTCTGCTGTCTTTGCCTTGAAACCTGCAATAGCCGAGGAAGTAATATTTCGTTTCTTCTTACTGGCATATGCTTACTATTTAACTTACGGTAAAGCAGAAACACGTTTTCAAAATGTATTAATATATATTTTATTGATAATTCCACATGAGTTGCTTCATTATCCTGACTTATTTATAAAATCGCCTGGTTTGGCGGTTGTGATGTGTATATTAAATGGATTGCTTTTTAATCTGCCTATGGCATTATTAATGAAAAAGAAAAATCTGCAAATGGCAATAGGTATGCATTGGTTTATAGATTTTGTCAGGTTTGCTGCCGGTTTTTAAAATCCCGCTTTTGCTTTTTTGCAAAAATACCGTTGGCACTTTAATCAGGCCATTTTCCCTGCGTTCAACCAGCCTCTTAATTCTTCACTCCGCGCATAATTCCATAACCGCCGCCAGATTCCCCCTCTTCCCACAGCTTGCCCTGTGTGAAAAAAGATACTTACTGTTGCAGCAGGTGCAGACGTCCGGTACCGACAGATTTTCCGGCAGAATCCCTTCGCGAAGAAGTACTCTCTTATTTGCCTCCCACAAATCAAGCTGGTATTTGCCAGGCTTTTTTCCTTCATACAGAAGATATTCCCATTCCCCGGGAAACACTTTTCGAAACTGCTTTGCAACTTCCTCGTCCACCTCGTAGCAGTCCCTGCAAATGGACGGCCCGATTGCTGCCGTCACCTTCTCCGGTCTTGTTCCGAAAGCTTCCCCCATCGCCTGCAGCGTCCTTTTCCCCATCTTATTAACCGTTCCTCGCCACCCGGAATGGGAAAGCCCTATGGCCTTATTTTCCGTATCCACAAAATAAAGAGGCACGCAGTCCGCATAAGAAGTGCAAAGCAAAATACCCGGCACATTGGTAATCAGCCCGTCCACGTCGTCATAATCTAAGGGATAAACCACCCCTTTCCCGCAGTCCGCCTCCGTCACCCGGCGCACATTCGTGGTATGGGTCTGCTTCGAGCAGACGATTCTTTCCGGCCCCGTGCCGAAAATTTCCGCAATCCTCCTGAAATTCTCATCCACAGCCTCCTTCTCGTCCCCCCTTGCATAACTCAGATTCATAGATTCGCAGTCCCCTTTGCTGACCCCGCCAATCCTCGTTGAAAACAAATGCCTGACAATCCCGGTCTCCTCCAAAACCGGAAAAGTCAGATACACTACCTCATAGCTTTTCCCAAAAGCTTCCCCCTCATATCTGTTCACCCTCACCGGGTTTCCATCTTTTTTCCGAATCAATTCCATCATAAACTCCCTTCCTAATCCAAATACATCTAACAAAATAGCACAACAATTTGCCAAAGAACAGCACAGCCGGGAAAATATTCCTT
>CAJTMZ010000034.1:24369-33285 GCA_910577445.1 uncultured Lachnospiraceae bacterium
TTTATAGAGCGGGAGCGTGCCGACGAAGGAATATTTTCCCGGCTGTGCGTCCTCTTTTAATCGATTACCAGGAATACCCGCTCCCCCGCCTCACATAAGGAAACGCGTTCCGATACCACCGGATATCTTCCCCACAGACCGCCACCACATCATACCGAATCTGCCGTTCCGCCGCCGACGGCTCCCTCATCCTGTAATAATCGGACACCATGCATATTTTCATCTGCTTTGCCGGCCCTACCGCCTCCTCCGGCATACCGCTTCTTTTGTCTTTTCTGTATTTTACCTCCACAAAAACAAGGCAGCCGTCATGTATTCCAATCAAATCCACTTCGCCCTGCCTGCATCTGTAATTCTTTTCCAGAAGAAAAAAGCCCCGCTCTTTTAAGAAAGCGGCCGCTTTTTCCTCATATATTTTTCCCGTCGTCCTATTATTCAAACATTTTCTCCGTGCCTGATATCCGCTATTTTGCCATGTCCATCTTGGCCTTGATTTTGTCCATGGCATCCACAAACACCAGTATTTCCGCCACCACCTCGTAAAGCTCGGGCGGTATCGCGTCGCCTATTTCCAGCCGCGATAAGGTATCCGCCAGCTTATCGTCCCGGTGCACCGGAACCTCCGACTCCTTTGCCTTTTCGATTATCCGCTCGGCCAGCGCCCCTTTTCCGCTTGCAATCACCCGGGGGGCGTCGTCGTTCGGGTCATAAGAAAGGGCAATCGCCTGTTTTACCTTTTCTTTTTTTTCCGCCATATCCCGTTCCGCCTTTTCTTTCTCTCCATGCTCCGTCTGTTTGCCTGCTTTGTCTTTTATTCATCCCCTACTTGGCAAAGCTGCTTTCCCATTACGCCCTCGCGTCAAAGGAATATCCCGCCAGAGCGGAAATATTCTTACTCTGCTTTAAAATTTCATTCATTACATTGGTGCCTTCCTCTTTATTGATAAACTCGGCGTTCATGGAATAACCCCGGCCCTCCAGCCGCTTATTTAAAATGTCGATATTGTCCGCAATCAAATCCAGCGCGCTGTCATCCTGCAGATAAAACTTTGTGGAAACCTTCTGGTTGTTCATGGAAACATGAACGTCCACGCTGCCCAGATTCTCCATGTCCAGATGAAGAAGGGCGCTGACGCTTCCGTCCTTTTTGGCAAGGCTTTTTTTGTTGGTATAGACAAACAATTCCCCGTTTGCGTTCTGTCCCTGCATTTTCAGCGGAATCTGCACATAGGTAAACATCTGGTTCAACTGGTTCATAAAATTGATATTGTTGGAGACATTGGTAACCGTTTTGGCAAGCGGCGTATCTGCCCGAGCGCTCTGGGACAGCGCCTGATTCAAACGGTTCATCTGGCTATTTAACCTCTCGTAGAGCTTATCCACGCTCTTTTCCTCCGCCAGCTCCTCCGGGCTAAGCAGCCATTGACTGTGCATCTCGTTTTTCAGAATGTGCTTAAACTCTTTCCCGTCCAGAAGCTCCATAAGGGATTTCTTATCCGGCCAGTCGCCTTGCGCCAAAAGTCTTTGCAGCTCATTCAAAAGCTCCCTGCCGCCGACTTTGTTATTTAAAACCGCCTCGGTCATGTTATCAGGGAAACCCGCCAGCCTCATCTGCCGGGCCAGTTCTCTCAGTTCTTTTCCTGATAAGGGCAGCGAACCGCTGACGTCCCCTTCCCCAGCCGGATTTCCCTGGCCTGCGGCTTCCGTTGCATTTCCTTCCGCAATTTCGCCCTTTGCCTCCTCTAACAACGCGCCCAGAACATCCCGGTAAAAGGAAAGTCCTTCCTGCAGATTGTCTTTTCCCGCTATTTCCTGAAAAGTCTGGCCAAAAGCGTCCATGATGTCGGACAGGCTCTGCCCGAGCTGATGCTGATAATTCTTATAAGCCTCAAACTGGGCGATATTTTCCGGCGTCACGGGCAGGGAAAGACGCTGCATCTGCACCAGTGTCTGTAAATCTGCCTGCGGATTGGCATTAATCAGCCGGTTCATCTGATACAGGGACTGTCTGTCGATGGGAAGCCCCTCCTGCATCATGGCCTTTACCATCCCCGCCGTCAGGCTGTTTTCGGGAATCCCCGCCGCCTGCAGCGCTTTGGAAACGTTAGGGTCGTTTCCCATGTTTTCAAAAAGAGGGCTCAGCACTATCCGGCTGCTGCTGTTATTTTTTATCTGAAACGTAAGGAGCTGACCGATTTGCGCGGACATTCCGCCCTCAAGTTTTGCCTGCAGAAGCTGGTTCTTTCCTATGGCAATCAAAACATCGCTGCCGTCCCGGGTAAGCACCTCTCCCGCAATGGTCTGTCCTGGCTGCTTTCCCATAACGGCCTCCATTCCGTTTTTCAGCCCCTGCTCTAAGGCCGGCGAGTTCTCCGTACTTGTATTTCCCGTATAAGTCTGATTTATCTGGCCGAAAAAAGCCGAAAGCTTCATAATCATCCCCCACAATACAAATTAGCATATATTTTTTATAAAACTTCTCCGATGGATAGGCGTCGGCCCCAGTCTTCGCAGCGCGTCCATATGGCTGGCCGCCCCGTATCCCTTATTGGAAGCAAAGCCATATTCGGGATAAACCTTATCATATTCTGCCATCAGCCTGTCTCTCGTAACCTTTGCAACGATACTGGCCGCCGCAATGGAAATGCTTTTGGCATCGCCCTTTATAATGGGCACCTGCCGGAGAGTAATTCCCGGAATTGTCACTGCGTCGTTTAATAAAATATCCGGCGCAGGCAAAAGCTTTCCCACCGCCTCGCGCATGGCCTCGTAGGTGGCCTGTAAGATATTAATCTCGTCAATCCTTTCGGGAGAGACAAATCCAAGTCCCACCGCGACCGCCTTTTCCATAATAACGTCATATAACTCTTCTCTTTTTTTTTCGGTCAGTTGCTTGGAATCATTAAGATATAAAATATCACAATCTTTTGGCAAAATAACGGCGCCTGCGACCACCGGCCCCGCCAGAGGCCCCCGGCCTACCTCGTCAATACCGCAGATATGGGAAAAAGAAGCGTATTTTCTCTCATACTCTTTCATTTTTTCCGTGCGGGCCACTTCCTTTTCATAGGCGGCCAGTTTTTTCCTTGCCTTTTCCACCAGCCCTTTTACGCCCGGCCTTATATCCGCTTCGTAAGTATTTATAAAAGCAGACAGCCCGCAAATATCGGCTGCCTGCAAAATATTTTTGATTTCACTTATCTTCTGTTCCATATTTTTACCGTTACCTGTGCTGAATCATGCCGATTTTGTTAAGCGGCCAGATTCGCATCCAGGCTTTCCCAATAAATTCGTTCCTGTGAATATTTCCCACCGCCGGGTCCCGGCTGTCGGAACTGTTGTTCCTGTTGTCACCCATCACAAAATATTCGTCCCGTCCCAGCTCCACGGGTTCAAAAGCCCTTCCCGGGTCTGCAATGGCCTCCTTGCCGTAGGACTCCTCAAGCGGCTCTCCATTTATGTAGATAACACCGCTTTCATCAATAAAAACCGTCTCCCCCGGCATACCGATAATTCTCTTGATATAGTAAGTTCTCTCCGCGTACCGGAAAGGAAACACGATAATATCAAAACGCTCCGGTTCGTGAAAGCGGTAGGATATCTTATCCACAATCAGGTTGTCCCCGTCTTTCAGCATAGGCTCCATGGAGCTTCCAATCACTTTTGTGCGCTGTCCCACAAAGGTTATCACCAGAAAAGTCAGGGCCAGAACCACAAGCAGGTACAAACTGGTGCTTAACACCTCTTTTAATTTTCTGTTCACGTCCACTCCTCCGGATATTCTAAGGTAATTTTTCCGATTTTTCCGCTTCTGAAATCATCCAGCACCATTCTGGCCGCCCGGGGTAAATCCGGCGTCTCGCCCTTTTGGAAACACCGCCTGCTGATACAGATTTCCTTAAGAATTTCCCTGGCCGCCTCACAATCCTTATCGCCTGTCTTATCGTCTGTGCCGCTGCTATTTCCGACGGGCTCCTTTTCCGTATCCGTCATCTGATAGCGGGCTTTTAGCATCCTGGGATATTCCTTTTCCAGATAGGCGATTACCGCCCCGGCAAGCTCCTCCGGCTCTAAAATCTCATCGCTGATAGAGCCTATCATGGCAAGCCTCTGACCGATTTTCTGGTCCTCGAATTTCGGCCACAAAATGCCTGGCGTATCCAAAAGCTCCAGATTCTTATTCAGCCGAATCCATTGCTTTCCCTTGGTGACTCCCGGTCTGTTCCCCGTTTTGGCGCATGCCTTTCCGGCAAAGGAATTGATAAAGGTTGACTTTCCCACATTGGGAATCCCAACAACCATTGCCCGCACCGGCCGGTTTATAATTCCCCGTTTTCTGTCCCTTTCTATCTTCTCCTGACAGGCTTTCTGTACAAGGGGAAGGATGTTTTTGATTCCTGCGCCGCTCCTGGCGTTGATTTCCAGCGCGTAAACGCCTTTTTTTGCAAAATAATCTATCCACTGGCTGTTATACTTACCGTCCGCCAAATCCGCCTTATTGAGCAGGATAATTCTTGATTTTCCCCGGGCGATTTCATCAATATCCGGGTTACGGCTGCTCATCGGCACTCTGGCGTCCACCAGCTCAATCACCAAATCTATCAGCTTGCTGTCTTCCAGCATCATCCGTCTGGCTTTTGTCATATGACCGGGATACCATTGATAATTCATAACTCTGCTCCTTTATTTGACAAATCCCATACTGCTTTCCGTGCCTTTAATATAAAACCAGGCTTCGCCGGTTATGGTATCGCGGCTGACCGGCCCGATATTGCCCGACCGGCTGTCCTCGCTGACATTCCGGTTATCCCCCAGCACAAAATATTCGTCGCTCTCTAACAGGATTTCCGTCTCCGCAATGCCTGCGTCCGCAATTTTGTCATAGGATTCGTCTTCCGCGTAAAGCTCCCCGTTAATATATACATATCCGCCGATAATCTGTATTTTCTCTCCGGGAAGCCCGATTACGCGTTTCAGATAATAATGGGAATTGGGATTTCCGTTGGGAAGAAAGGCTATCACATCCCCCCGCCTGGGTGAGGCGAGCTTATAGGCAAATTTGTTGATTAAAACCTCCTGCCCGTTGACCAGAGCCGGTTCCATGGACACGCCAATCACGCTGACCCGCATACCGACCGAAAAAACGAGCACAAAGGCGATAAACACAGCCACAAAGCAATAGAAAATCGTACTGAAAATCTCCCGTACCATTTCTTTGCTGATTCGCTTCTTTTTTTCATAAAAGGTCAGTCCCTTGCGCCTTGCCATATCTCCTCCCCGGCTCATTGCCCGCGCAAAACATAAAAGGACAATTGCTTCACCAACTGTCCTTTCATCCGCATAAACGTACGGTTTCAGTTACTTAACAAGCTCTTTTACCTTGGCTTTCTTTCCTACACGGCTTCTTAAGTAATTCAGTTTTGCTCTTCTTACCTTACCTCTGCGAACCACTTCAATGTTCTCGATGCTGGGGGAATATACAGGCCAGGTTCTCTCAACGCCCACGCTATTGGAAATCTTTCTTACGGTAAAAGTTTCCCTTGCGCCTGTTCCCTGTCTCTTTAATACAACGCCTTCGAAAACCTGAACTCTCTCACGGTTTCCTTCCTTGATTTTTGCATGTACCTTAACGGTATCGCCTACGCGAAACTCATTTACTTCCTTAAACTGTTCCGCTTCAATACTTTTAATAATTTCGCTCATTTTTAACCTCCAGATATTGTAAACTCATCAGGTGTTCTTAATACACATGTAACAGAGGACCACCATAATTACGCAACAATAGAAATTTACCACATTATCGGACAAATTGCAAGCAATTATTTTTACCGCGTAAACCTACCGCGTAAATTTTCAAAAAATCTGCCGCGTTTTCCATACTTTTATCCGTTTTCCGCCGCGTTTTTCCGCTGATTCTTCAAAGCTTTTCTGCGCGCCCGCTCTTCTCGCTTTGCTTTTCTGATAAAATACGCCTGATTCTCCGCGGCCCACTTTTCATACAGCTCCGGACGGAGCCTTCTGGTCCTCTCAAGGGACTGGTTAAGCCGCCATTCCTCCACCTTTTCGTGGTTGCCGGATAAGAGTATCTCCGGAACCCTTTTGTCCCGCCACACCTCCGGCCTTGAGTACTGGGGATATTCCAGAAGATAATTGCCGAAACTCTCGATTTCGGCGGACTCCCCGTTGTTTAAAACGTCGGGCACCATACGGGAAATCGCGTCAATCATAACCATGGCGGGCAGTTCCCCGCCTGTGAGCACATAATCGCCGATTGACACATAATCCGTGACGATTTCCTCTAAAACCCGCTCGTCAATCCCCTCGTAATGGCCGCATAAAAAAATCAAATCCTTTTCTTTTGCCAGTTCTTTTGCCATGGCCTGATGGAAGCTTTGTCCCTGAGGCGTTACGAAAATCACCCTGGCCTTTTCTCCGTCTCTTCCCATGGCGTTTATATCGTCCGCTACTGCCCTGAAAGCGTCGTAAACCGGCTGGGCCTGCATCAGCATACCGGCGCCGCCGCCGTAGGGGTAATCATCCACCTTCCGGTGCCTGCTCAGGGTGTAATCCCTGATATTAACCGTATTAAGGGAAATCACGCCCTTTTCAAAGGCACGCCCCGTTACGCTTACGGACAATCCCTGGCGCACCATGTCGGGAAATAATGTAAGCACGTGAAAGTTCACGTGGCAATTTATACCGGAATCCATCCTTACACCACCTTCGTATCATTTATCCAAAAGGCCGTCAAGAACATGGATTTTCATTGTATTTTCATCCAAATCTACCGCAAGCACGCACTCCTTGATGGCCGGAAGCAAAAGCTCCCGCCCGTCCGAAAGTTCAATCACATAAACGTCGTTTGCGCCCGTCTGCATAACGTCCTTTAATATTCCTTTTAACGCGCCGTCCTCAGATACCACGTTAACGCCAATCAAATCCGCGATAAAATACTCGCCTTTTTTGAGCTTTACGGCGTTTTCCCTGGTGACAAACAAATCCTTGCCCCTGTATTTCTGGACGTCTCCGATATCGTCAATCCCCTTAAACTTTAAAATAACAAGCTGTTTGAAGAACTTCACCTGCTCAATCGAAAGGACAATCTTTTCCTTTCCGGTATCCAGCAGTACTTCCTTTAATTTTTTAAACCGTTTTGCGTCATCCGTGGTGGGAAAAACCTTAACCTCACCCTTTAATCCGTGGGTGGAGGTAATCACGCCCACCTTTAATAAATTTTCCATAATCCGCTCTCTTATTAAGAAAGGATGTCCCCGTTCCAAACGAAAGAACATCCTTTTTTGCTGCCTTTAACGCTTTTGGCCGTTTTGGTGTGTGGCAACCTTTCCCGGCCGGCCTTTTCAGACGATTTCCACGTCAACTTTCTGATTTTCTTTGGACGAAGCCGCTTTTACCACGGAACGGATTGCTTTTGCAATTCTCCCCTGCTTTCCAATCACTTTTCCCATATCGGATGCGGCTACATGAAGTTCAATGGTAATATGCTTACCCTCTTCCTTCTGAGTCACTACAACCTCATCAGGATGCTCCACAAGTGCTTTTGCGATTACTTCAACTAATTCTTTCATAGTCACCTCCAAAAAAGTTGCTTACGTGGTCTTATTTTTCGATGCCTGCCATCTTCAGAATTTTGCCGACAACCTCTGTAGGCTGCGCGCCGTTTGCAAGCCACTTCTTAGCCAGCTCTTCATTTACATGAACGGTGCTGGGCTCTGTCTTGGGGTCATAAGTTCCGATTTCCTCAATCACTCTTCCGTCTCTCGGTGAGCGTGAATCCGCCACAACGATTCTATAGAAAGGAGCTTTCTTGCGACCCATTCTTCTTAATCTGATTTTTACTGCCATTTTTTTCACCTCCGTGATTTCATTTCATAATTTATTTTGAAAAGAAGCTTTTATTAAGGCTTCTGTTTTCAACTGATATTATCCGCTATGGATATCCGCAGGCGCCGCCTGTCTTTTTGTATCTCAGAACGGGAACTTCATTCCCCCGAACATTCCTCTGCGTTTGCCGCCCATAAGCTGGGGCATCTGCTTCATCATTTTCTGGGACTGCTCAAACTGCTTCACGAACCGGTTCACCACCGCCATATCAACGCCCGCGCCTCTGGCAATCCTGCTTTTCCGGCTCAGGTTAAGGAGCTTGGGATTTTTCCGCTCCTGCGGCGTCATACTCAGAATGATGGCTTCAGTTCTTGCAAGCTGCTTTTCGTCTATCATGGACTCTATATTTCCAAGCTGCTGTCCCATCCCGGGCATCATGCTTAAAATACTGGTAAGGCCGCCCATCTTCCGCATCTGCTTCATGCTTTCCAGATAATCTTCAAAGTCAAACTTGCCCTTTTTCATCCGGGCAGCCATTTCTTTTTCCTTGTCTTCGTCTATGGAAATATTTTCCTGGGCTTTTTCAATAAGGGAAAGCACGTCTCCCATTCCCAGAATACGGCCCGCCATCCTGTCCGGATAAAACTGCTCCAAATCGGAAAGCTTTTCGCCCATACCTACATATAAAATGGGTTTCCCCGTAACCGCCTTGACCGAAAGCGCGGCGCCGCCTCTGGTATCGCCGTCCATCTTGGATAAAACCACTCCGTCAAGACCGATTTTTTCGTCAAACTCCTTTGCCACCGTAACGGCGTCCTGACCCGTCATGGCGTCCACCACCAGAAGGGTCTGGTGAACCTCTACCTGCTCCTTGATTGCCGCAAGCTCCGCCATCATGTCCTCGTCAATGTGGAGCCGTCCGGCAGTATCCAGAATCACCACGTTATGGCCGTGCTTTTTTGCATGTTCCACAGCCGCCTTTGCGATATCCACGGGACTTTGGTTCTCTCCCATGGAAAAAACCTCTACTCCCTGCTTCTGCCCATTAATCTGCAGCTGCTTAATGGCTGCGGG
>CAJTMZ010000035.1:0-1987 GCA_910577445.1 uncultured Lachnospiraceae bacterium
CCTCCACATACATATAAGCAATATACAAAACCGCAATTAACCTTTCACAGCCCCGCTGAGCATGCCGTCAATAAAATTCTTCTGGAACACCAGGAAAAAAGCCAGAACGGGAACAAGCGCCAGTATCGCCCCGAACATTACCGCTCCATAATTGGTGACATAGCCCGGCTGAACCATCAGTGACAGAATCAAAGGCATTGTATATTTATCTTTTGAATTCAGTACAATCAATGGCCACATAAAGTTTCCCCACTGGTTGACAAAAGAAAGTATTCCCAGCGAGGTCAGCGCCGGTTTCATGGACGGCATTACTATCTGAAGAAAAATCCGAAAATCCCCCGCTCCGTCGATGCGGGCCGCGTCCAATAGCTCGTTGGGAAATCCGGCAAACTGCTGTCTCATCAGAAACACACCGAAAACGGCTGCAAAACCGGGTAAAATCACGGCCCAGTTCGTGTTAATCATCCGAAAGGACGTCATTTCGATGAAAAGCGGAATCAGCGTTACCTGACCGGGAATAAACATAGAGCCTAAAGTCAGGGCAAATATTATTTTCTTTCCTTTAAACTCATACTTTGCAAAAGCATATCCTGCCATGGAATCAATCATAAGGATTCCGGCCGTATAGCCAAATGCAATTATCAGGCTGTTGCACATATTTCTGGCTACAGGAAACGCAGCGCTCAAATCTACTGCATTCTGACGCATCTGTCCTCCGATTCGAAAGGACCATTCTATCTGATAAATCTGCGTATTCGTGTGGGTTGCCGCTATACCAGCCCAGATAAAAGGAAAAACGGCAATCAGACAGAATAAGATTAGCAGAAAATAAACCCATAAATTTTTGCTGTTTTTTGACTTTTTCAATTTAATTCTCCTCTCCCGCCGCTTTCATCTGAATATAAGTCAGAACCGCAATCAAAATTACAAGCACATAGGAACCGGCAGACGCCGCGCCGAAATCAAAGGAGCGGAATCCTTTCTGATACAGATACTGTACAATTGTCAGCGTCTCATTTACCGGTCCTCCTGCGGTCAAAAGAAAGGGTTCCGTAAAAAGCTGCAGCATTCCGTTAACAGACAGCACAACCGCAAAAACCAGAACCGGTTTTAGCCCCGGTATGGTAATATAAAAAAACTGTTTTATCCGTCCTGCACCGTCAATGGCAGCGGATTCATATAAATCGCCTGATATGCTCTGCAAACCGCTGAGCATAATTACCGTGTTATACCCTGTCCACCGCCATGTAATTGCAATCATCAGCACCGTTTTTGCCAGCCAGCCTGTATTAAGCCATTGCAGCCCCTCGCCGCCGAGCAGCCTTATAGCGTTATTAACCAGCCCGTTTTCATAGTTGAAAAAAATACTGAATACAATGGAATAACTGACGCTGTCAAGTAGAATGGGCATGAATACCAGCATCCTCATCCATCCCCTTCCCCTGATTCCCTTTATGTTCAGCATGCAGGCCAGAACCAGCGCAAGAGCGGTCTGCAACGGCACTTGAATTATCATCATAACAAAAGTATTTTTCATGGCTTTGAAAAACAGAGGGTCGGTTAAAATATAGCGGAAATTACCAAGCCCTGTAAGACGCAGGGCTGCTTTCTCATATTTTCCAAAACTCAGCAAAAACGAAAAAACAATCGGATAAGCCATAAATATCAGGAAAAACAGCAAAAACGGCAGAAGGAATATATAAGGCACCATTTTTTGATACAACGTTTTTCTCATATCTTCTCCTATCTGCGCATCAGGCGCGCATACAAGTCAACACTTCCCCGGCAGGCTGCCGTTAATCAGGCACGAGAGATTTTCTCTACAGACAGACAACATGCCCGCCACATTTAAGAAAGGGATACGCAGATGCGTTTTCCCTGCGAACCCCCTTTCTTAAGCTAACCATAATCAGTTGTTGTCAATTGCCCGCTGGGCTGCTGCACTGGCTTCCTCAAGGGCTTTTCCGGGCTCTTTGCCATTTACAAA
>CAJTMZ010000035.1:2002-2252 GCA_910577445.1 uncultured Lachnospiraceae bacterium
ATAGCCGTGGACAAAGCGCTGGAAACGTCCGTAAAGTACTCGCCGAAATCAATCTCCGGAGAATCCGTCCACTGGGCGAAAGTTTCTCCAACCTTCACTCCAAAATATTCATCCACTTCTTTATAGCAATCCGCTTCATAATAAGGTTTATATGCCTCAAACTGACTTTGTCCGTACAGAATATCAGCCTGTTCGGCATCCATCAGCGAAAATCTGACAAATTCCTTTGCGGCTTCCGGACACTTACTGG